>CAYWAB010000101.1:0-10641 GCA_964456105.1 uncultured Christiangramia sp.
TCCTGTAGCCATTGTTGGTGAGCCGAATGTAGGTAAATCAACTCTTCTTAATGCCTTATTGAACGAGGAGAGAGCCATAGTTTCAGACATTGCGGGAACTACAAGAGATACCATTGAAGATGAAATGAGCATTGGCGGGGTTGGTTTCCGGTTTATAGATACTGCCGGGATTAGGGAAACAAAAGATGTGGTGGAAAGTATAGGGATCAAAAAAACATTCGAAAAGATCAGTCAGGCCCAGGTGGTGGTGTATCTGGTTGATAGTTCCAGGATAGAGAACGATGAACAGCGATTAAGAGAGGTGCATATCGAGATCGAAAAGATCAAGAATAAATTCCCTCAGAAACCACTTATAATCATAGCCAATAAGACCGACCAGTTATCTGAAGCTGAGATCGAACAGCTTAAATCTGATCTTGGCAGTATTTCTAACACTTCCTTACAATTACTATCGGCAAAGACAGGTGCTGGAGTTGAAGAACTAAAACAAAAACTACTGGAATTTGTAAATACCGGTGCGCTTAGGAACAGTGACACTATCGTTACCAACTCCAGGCACTATGCGGCACTTTTAAAAGCCCTTGAAGAGATCAACAAGGTAGAAGATGGTTTGAACGCCGATCTTTCCGGGGACCTGCTGGCGATCGATATCCGCCAGGCGCTACAGCATTTTGGAGAGATCACCGGAGAGATCACAAACGACGATCTACTTGGGAATATCTTTGCGAATTTTTGTATTGGTAAGTAATATGGAGAAAAGCTCCATAAAATAGTTCCACCAATTATTTCCGTTAACTTAATTCAATTTATAATCCAGATCAGACTTAAGCTTTGAAACAGATTTTCCACTAGGAATCCTATAGGAGATTCCAAAATTTATAAGGTAATCGGCAAAAGCAGCATCACCATTTCTAGGGTTGCCAGTTGCAATTTCAGTTTCCCTGTCGGTGACGCTTTGAGGCCTTTCCCTTCTAAGGGCAACCGGAACATTAAGATTTAATAATATGTCTTTAAAACCATAGGAAATTCCAGGATCTATGGACAGTACATTACCGGGACTTCTAAAACCACCACTTCCTCCAAGAACATCTTCCACAGGAACTCCTTCAAATCTCGCTCCCAGTGAAGCAGCGATATTTTGAGAAAAATTATATCCCAAACCGGCATTTGCCGCAAACTGATCTGGAACAGACATGATGGACTCGTTCTCCAAAATAGGGCTCAAGGTCTCTCTAAAAGTTCTTATTCCATTAGTTTCTTTAGGGTTGAAAAGATAAAAACCTCCGCCATAAACAAATATTTTCGGACTAAAGGAATGATAGAACTGCAGGTTAGTGGTAAATCCAAATCCTCCATCTCCCGGTTGAATGGACTGGTCCACTGGTCTTACCTGAGGAGAGCCTTCAGGACCCACATTATAAAAAATATCGGTAGCATTATAATTCCCGGTAGGTAATTTCAATCCAAGCCCGAGGGATATATTTCCCTTTTGATCGACTCCTGGCTCCAATAACCAATAACCCATTCCAATTCTTACATCGGCCAATCCCCGGGAAAATGTTTTATTTCTTTCTTCCCTCCCGTGTTCATAGAGAGATGATCTCTCATTGAGTACCATTGGTAAGATAAGGTTTGCAAACAGCCTGTCGGTAATGCCATAATTGAGTATGAAATCCCAGGAATGCGAGTAATTGATAACTTCGGTATTATTAGCTACCCGATCCGGTTCTTCCTCGGTACCCTTAAAATGACGGAAGGATTTGAAATAGCGATAATTTAAGCCTAACAGCAGATCCCCTTCCTGTAAAATATTGGATTCCAGTTCATTCCCAATGCCGCAGGAAAAATGCCTTATTGCAACGCATCCCTGAGCCTGCGTTTGAAAAGATATTGTGGAAAAGATTAAAATTAAAAACAGGAAAAATGGATCAAATCGCTTCATAAATTATTTATTTAAAAATTTTAAATGCCAATTTAGATGGAATTAAAACACAGCCTTATTAATGAGAGGTGAAAAAGATTAATTATAGGTTAATTCCTTGTTTTAAAAACAAAAACACTAACGGAGAAGAGTTTTTTTATCAAAATCTATTGATTTTTTAAAGCAGCATTTCCACAGGATGTTCCAGATAAACACAGGATATATTCCAAAATAATATAGCTTAGATAAGTCCTCCCGAGTCTCTTCAATAATTAAAGAATTACGTATTTTTGCTGGCCATGAAATGGATCGTCTTCTTTATATCATTTCTAGTGCTCTCGCTCTCCAGCCTGCCATGCTGTTTACTGGAGAATATCGGAGAGAATACCCTATGTATCGAAACACATTCCGAGACCGGGGATGATCCAACCGGGGACGAGCCCTGTTCTCCCTTCTTTAACTGCGGAAGTTGTACAGGATTTGCGATTCAGGAAAACATTGATTTTCATTGTTTGAATTCTGAATCATCAGTAACTATTTTTACTTCCCACCCGCAGCTCTTTAAAAGTATTTATCACGATCGTAATTTTAAACCTCCCCGGGGGCAGATTATATAAACCGATTCACTAAATGTGAAACAAACAATTATATAATACTTTTAAAATCAATCATTTTGAAAAATATCATTTTTGGATTGATCATCCTGGTCTGTAATACGATCTTGGGTCAGAATCAATTTGAAACAACCATATTAAATGCCGAAACCGGCGAACCCCTTTCCGGTGTCACCATTGGCATCCCGGATTTAAATATGGGAACAACGACCAATGAAGAGGGAAAAGCGATACTTCGGAATATTCCCGATGGGCAACACCGTATCCAAATTAGCTATATAGGCTTTGAAACATTAAATCTTAACAAAAAATTTCCATTATCCGGGGAAGAGAATAATCAGCAAATTCTTCTCCATCCTTCCGAAGAGCAGATGGAAACCATTGTGATCGAGTCTACCCGAAGTTCAAGGACTTTCCGGGATATTCCCACGAGGATCGAATTTATTGCCGGTGAAGAGCTCGCAGAAAAAGGAAACATGAAGCCCGGCGACATTCGCATGTTGCTGAATGAAAGTACGGGCATCCAAACCCAGCAGACTTCTGCTACCAGTTACAATTCCAGTATCAGGATACAGGGCCTCGACGGTAAATATACCCAGTTATTGAGGGATGGTCTGCCTTTGTATTCCGGCTATTCGGGAGGATTAAGCCTGATGCAGATCGCACCGCTGGACCTTAAACAGGTAGAGGTAATCAAGGGCGCATCCTCCACGCTTTATGGAGGTGGCGCGATTGCCGGACTGGTGAATTTGATCTCGAAAACCCCGGAAGATGAACAGGAATTGAGTTTTATGGCTAACGGAACCTCTGCCTTGGGATTGGATCTTAGCGGTTTTTACTCTGAAAGATTCGACAAACTGGGCACGACCGTTTTTGCTTCCTATAACCTGGGAACGCCATATGATCCCGCAGACAATGGCTTAACGGCTATCCCGAAATTCGAACGCTTTACGCTGAATCCTAAACTTTACGTGTATTATAATGAGGATACCGACTTTAACCTGGGATTTAATTTTGTTTCAGAAGACCGGTTAGGCGGCGCCATGGATTATGTTGAAAATGAAAGCGGAACCGGTTATTTTGAAAGGAATGAAACCGAACGCTTTTCCACACAGCTGCTGGGAACTCATCATTTTTCTGAAAACACCTCCCTGCAGGTGAAGAACAGCTTTAGTCTGTTCGAGCGGCAGATCGAAATTCCAGACTATAAGTTTGGCGGTTACCAGGTTTCCTCATTTTCAGAGATCAATCTTTCCCACCTCACAGAAAACACGGAGTGGATAGCCGGGTTGAACCTATGGACAGAGGACTTTACGCAGGAAGAAGGAGATCCCGGCCAGAACCTTAGCTTCACTGATCATACCTTTGGAGCTTTTGTCCAGAATATTTGGGATATCGAGGAGCAATGGACCCTGGAAACCGGTTTGCGAGGGGATTATCAAAGCGAATATGGATTCTACCTTTTACCAAGGTTCTCACTAATGTACGAACCTTCGACCCGCTTAACCTTCAGAGCCGGTGGCGGAATGGGTTATAAAACACCAAGCATCTTTACTGAAGAAGTGGAGCGGCTGCAGTTTCAAAACGTACGGCCTATTGATGTTGATGATACGAAAGCTGAACGGTCTATCGGTTTTAATGTGGACGGAAATTACAAATGGTCTATCACCAGCGACCTCAACCTATCCACAAACCTGTTATTATTTTATACCCGGATAAATGATCCCCTGGTTCTAAATCGTGGTACAGGAAATTTTTATGAATTCGTGCAACCTGAGGGTTATCTGGATAGCAAAGGAATCGAGGCCAATATGCGATGGAGTTATCATGATCTAAAATTATTCGTGGGTTATACCCTTGCAGACGTGAACCAGCATTATAATGGGGATACGCAACAATATCCGCTGGTTGCGCAGCACCGGTTGAATAATGTGCTGATGTATGAAAAACATGAGAACTTCTGGATTGGACTTGAAGGATATTATTACAGCGAACAAGTGTTAACCGACGGTACTACCGGTGAACCCTACTGGATCTTTGGAGTGATGACAGAGAAGAAAATTGGAGAGAACTTTTCCCTGTTCCTGAACTTCGAAAATATCCTCGACACCCGTCAGAGCCGGTTTGACAGTGTTTATACCGGGACTTTGAACGATCCCAACTTTAAGGATATCTACGCCCCGGTAGATGGTTTTGTGATTAACGGCGGCTTTAAATTAAAACTCTAATATTCTCGGGGTATTACTATAGAAGTCTCTGATATTCCTGAAAACAGGGGCTTACTTTAATAAAACAAATCGCAGATTATTTTTTGGACCTAAGGAGCACATAAAAAACCGGGGCCACTCAAAAAATGATAGTAAAAAATTAATTAGTAAAAACAGAATTAGTTGTACCAAAGACTTTGGATATTTTAAAAACTCTCTCTTAAAAATCAATTTACAAAACAGAAGGCTGCCATTTGGCAGCCTTCTGTTCTTTAAACTTTGAAGAACTAATTTAATATTCATCTTCAATTTCATCACCGGCCTCTTCAAGCGCATCCGTTTTCTCTTCAAATGCTTCAGCTGCTTCCTCAGCCTGCTCTTCCTGCGGATTTTCCCTGCAGGAAATAAATGAACTACTAACAGTAAATAATAAAGCGAATACTAAAAATAACTTTCTCATTGTTCCTTATTTTAAAGGTTACTATTTAAATTTTCTTTCGTAGAAAGAACACTTTTAATAATTAATTGAATCTTAAATTAAATAATAGTTTGAAAGAGAAGAAAAATTTAACGTAATATCTTAAAATAGAAAGGCTCTAGCATTTTCATCCCAAAAAAATAATCCTGGCTGGGTCCAACCTTATGATCATCAATAAACGAAGCTTAAAATAAACTTATACTTAAACTAATTAGAGGAGGTTTTGCTTAACTTTAAAACAAAAAGTTATGTTCGGATTATTTAAAAGAAAATCGGAAGTTGAAAAACTGGAAGATAAATATAAAATGCTATTGGAAGAGGCGCACAGACTATCTACTAGCAATCGCCAGTTAAGTGATGATAAAACCTTCGAAGCCAATGAAATCCTGAAGAAGATCGAGAAACTGAAAAGGTCTGAATAGATTTCGTTTCATTGGTTAGCCTGTCAAAAAGGACGACAATCTCAAAACAAGAATTTTAGAAAAAATAAAAATTTCAGCGCTGATGGGGCGATCATCACTGGAATTTCATATCCAAATTTAGTTTTTTAGTTCAGTAATTCGAAAGATGCTAAGCTTTAGCTCTCTTTTTCAGATTCGTTTATGATCTTTTTCTGCTTTCTAAGTCGATAGGTCCTTTTTACGGTCTTATCGAAATATACCCCGTCACTGTGCATATCTGCTACCACAAAGTTTTCTTCCTTTATTTTATCTTTTGTCTTCATTTTTTCTTTTAAGATACGGTTTTGTTTAGATATAAGATAAAATATTTAAACATTTAAAAATAGTTTAACAGCATAAATTCAACTTCGTTTATTTTCCAGCACTTTTTTAAATAAAAGATCCTCCGGGATAATATCGCGGAGGATCTTTCATTTTTAAATCGGTCGAACTGATCTAGTTCGAGGAAGTATCGAAACTTTTAGGTCTTTTCCATCTTACAGGTGCAGCCGGCTCAGGTTCAAGTTTGAATTCCTGAGTTTTCAGCATTTCCAAAGCTTCTTTCACAGCTCTTTCCAATTGTGGATCTTTACCCGCAAGCACTTCCTTTGGTTCCTGGATCACTTCAATATCCGGGGCTACCCCTTCACCTTCAACGCCCCAGTTACCTTCAAGATCATAAAAGCCTCCTCTTGGAGCGACCATTCGGCCTCCGTCAATGAAACGTGGAGTATCCCAGGTACCTACAAGGCCGCCCCAGGTTCTGGTCCCGATTAGTGGACCGATCTCCTTATGCTTGAACATATAAGGCAGAAGGTCACCACCGGAACCTGCTCTTTCGTTAATGATCATCACTTTTGGACCCCAGATGCCCGCTATAGGGGTGGTCCATGGCCTGTTATCATTTGCCTTGCTGTTAAAATAACCAATTGGCGCTCTTGTAAGGACATCGATCATATAATCCGCTGCAGATCCTCCACCATTATTTCTTTCATCAAGGACTACTCCTTTCTTATCCTGCTGAGCAAAATAATACCTGTTGAAACTACTGAAACCTGCACCACTGGTATTTGGGATATACACATAGGCGATCTTACCATTAGAAAGCTCATCTACTTTTCTTCTGTTCGCTTCTACCCATTCTATGCTCCTAAGGTCATTTTCACTTCTTACTGGTTTTACAAAGATCTTTCTGGCGCCATTTTCCTGAGGCTTATCATTTACAGTTAGCGTAATTATACGGCCTGCTGTTTGCTCCAGGAGTTTATAGATGTTTTCATCTCCCTTAAGATCAACTCCATTGATAGCGATAATGTAGTCACCCTCCTTGATATCCATTCCCGGTTTACCTAACGGGGTCTCAATATCCGGATTCCAGTCTTCTCCGTCCAGAATATTCTCAATGCGGTACCTGTTCTTATCTATTTTAAAATCTGCACCAAGAAGTCCTACAGGAACCCGGTCGATATCCGGCATATCACCACCACTAACATAGGAATGACCAATAGCCACCTCACCGCTTAAAATATCAACCAGATAGTTAAGGTCTGTTCTATGTTTAGCATGTTCAACCCAAGGCTGATACCAGGAATAGACCTTATCCCAAGGAGCACCGTGAACGTTGCTCACATAAAGGAAGTCACGCATGAAACGCCAGCCTTCCCTGAATATTTGAGCATATTCTTCGGAAGGATCTACTTTGATCTTCGCGTCTATGTTTAGTTTGTCTTCGGGCTTCGGTGTGCCGGAGGTAGAACTTATGCTCCATCCACCATTGCTATTGAGCAAAGCATCCTTCCTGGTACTGGAAACCACCATAGCTCTTACTTTATCTGCATAATCTTCTGCTTTCTCCTTCTTCACATCATAATTATGGATCTTGAGGCCATCCTCATTTTGTATGGCTTCGGCTACAAATACCTTGTCACCGGGAGCCGGAAGCAGGAACTGATAATTTCTCAAAGGAAGATTTAGCGCAACTATACGATCCTGAATTCCTTCAAAAGCTATTTGTATCGGCTTCACAGCAGTTTTTTCTTCCTCTTTTTTATCTTCTTTCGTAGCAGCGCTTTTAACCTCTTCTTCATCGCTTGAAGGAAGATTAGGCGCACTCCCATCTTGTGAAAGAACAATGGCATAAAGTGCCCTGGTAACGTCCGGGTCATAAGAACTCATATCCAGCCATCCGGAATTCAATCCATAGTCTGTACTTGCAAGGAAATATAGGTAGTCTCCAGATTCACTCCACACCGGGCTTACCGAATCTGCCATACCATCTGTAACCTGCTGGGCTTTCCCGGTCTGGGTATCATAGATAAAAATTGCTTTAAAATGACTGTCCAGCTGTCTTTCGTAAGTTATGTAACGACTATCCGGAGACCATACAGGATTCATCGCCCGGTTAGGATGTGCGTAACGATCTGTATCCACTTTGGTCACCTTTCCGCTGTCAAGATTGATATACCAGATGTTATAATCGGTATCTGTATAGGCTATATGCTTGCCATCCGGAGCCCAATCCGGACGGAAATAGAAGGTTGGATTCTCAAGCTCGTAAAATTTTCTGTTCTGTCCGTACTGGTCTGAAACTACCAGCTGGTATTCTCCTTTTTCATCAGAGAACCAGGCTATTCTGTCCCCTTCCGGAGACCAAACCGGAAACCGGTCTGCTACTCCTGAACTTTTGGTAAGGTTTCTCCAGCTACCCTCTTCTCGTGGAGTCGTAATAATCTCTCCTCTGTATTCAAAAACAGCTCTCTTTCCATTTGGAGAAATAGCCGGATTAGAAACATCGTTTGCGGAAACATCTTCCCAGCGAGGCCTGTTGAAATTAAAATCACCGCTAACATTAACTACGAGTTGCTTTGTAGCACCGGTATTGGTATTCAATAAATGCAGATACCCACCCTGTTCATAAACTATCATGTCCTTATGAGAATCCAGACTTTTTACATCGAATTTATCATGAAAGGTCATTTGTTTCTCTTGAGAAGTGACAGGATCGTAAGACCAGATATTACTGGCGTAATCGCGCTCAGACAGATAAAATACCTTATCCCCTACCCATATAGGATCTAAATGTCTCTCCTTATCTTTTTGAGGAGTTCTGATAAGTTCCTTGGTTTTCATATCAACGATCCAGATAGGCATTGCCTGTCCACCGCGATAGTTTCTCCATTCCGGATCCCAGGAAGTTATTGGAGTGTACGCAATGTGGTCTCCGTCTGGAGAGATCTCTCCGTAAGCAGCACGAGGAATTTCGATTGCCTGAGGAAGACCGCCATCCATCCCGACTTTATAAAATTTGTTAGTCTGGGTAGGATGGGATTCCCTGGAAGAACGAAACATGATCTCCCCCTCCGGGGTCCATCCCTGTACAAAATCTCCCGAAGGATGAAAAGTAAGACGTTTTGGTTCTCCACCTTCAGAAGGGATTACATACACATCTACATTTCCGTCATATTCGGCAGTAAATGCGATCCATTTGCCATCCTGTGAAAAATGCGGCAAAGATTCGTAACCTTCGTTGGAAGTAAGCCTTACTGCCACTCCCCCATCTACGGATGTTTTCCATAAATCGTTAGCATGGACAAAAACGATGTGAGAATCTGATAATGTGGGCTCCCGAAGTAACATGGTACCCTGAGCCTGGGTTAAAGGGCTTGCCAGAAGAATGAAGGCAAGCAAAGAAAATATTTTTTTCATGAATGATTATTTTTTAGCTGCTATGAAGCTAGTGAAAAATGCGAAAGCATAAAAGTGATAATTTTGAAGATCCAGTTAAGGATTTCTTGATCTCAAAAACCGGATTAAATCGCTTAAGTCGTGGATAGTAGATTGGTCTGAACTAATAAATTCAAGATCAACCAAAAATTTTTTAATTTTCAATCTGATTTCTTAATAAAAGTGCCAGCAAAAAAATCCTGCTACTATGAAAAAGCTTACTGTCCTTATAATACTCCTCAGCGGAATTCTATCTTTTTCATGCAAGAATAAAAAGGAATCAGCTCCCCCAGAAGAACCTACTGCCATAAATAAGGAAAAGAAAGAAGCAAACCGGATAGATGGGAAGTGGGAGATCAATTATATGGCAGGAACAGAAAAACCTTTAGATTCCTTATTCCCTAAAACAAAACCCGTTCTAACCATAGAAAGTGAAAGCTCTGAGATCTCCGGTTCTACAGGATGCAATAATTTTAGCGGAGAATTAAGTATTGAAGGAAATAATTTCAAATTGAATGAAGAAATTGCGATAACCAAAAGAATGTGTCCAGATATGACCGGAGAAAATAAATTAATGGACGGCCTTAAAAAAGTGAATTCATATTCCGTTACGGAGAGAGGACAGACCTTAAACCTGATAAGTGGGGATATTGCTATAATGCGATTTAATAGAAAACGATAATTAAAAGAAGGCAATCCCGAAACCATTGATAAGGATAAGTCGTACTCCTACATAAAATACCAGGATAGCTGTAAGTATTCCTAAAAATTTTAAATTGATCTTTTTACTGGATAAATATGATCCCAGGCTTCCTCCAAGAATTACGGCTATTCCTAACTTTATAATTAAATCATAATTGATCTCAAATGTATTGGCAACATTTAAACCTATTATGCCTGCCAAAGAGTTTACCAGGATAAAAACCGAAGCCAGGGAAGCTATGATACGGGGATTTTGCCATTTCAAAAGATTTAATACCGGTGATAGAAATATACCTCCACCTATACCGGATATTCCCGATAACAGCCCAATTCCACCCCCCAGGAATATTTTTTTAGGATTTGAAAACTCTTTGGTTTCAAGCTCAGCTTTTATAAACCGTAAAACCATAAATATTCCAGCTAGAACAAGTGCTCCTCCAAGGATAAGAAAGAACGTGGCCTGAGATAATTTGATCTGAGCCCCTAAATATGCCATGGGAAAACTTAAAACAAAGAATGGCCAGAGCTTTTTAAGGTCCAGCACCTCATTTTTTAG
>CAYWAB010000102.1:0-10530 GCA_964456105.1 uncultured Christiangramia sp.
GGCCTTTGGTATAACGCTGGAGCCTGAAGGTGGTAGTACGTCTCCAACCATGGAGCAGTTATATGTACTGGGAGCAGTTTCTGCACCATAGAAGAAAAACTTTTTTAAAAATAGAAAAGCCCCACGCAAAAACGTGGGGCTTACTTTAGTAAATACCCGGAGAGAATTCCGGGGGGAATTTGACCTCTCCAAGTATCTAACCAACCAAAAAAATCAAAAACTCAAATCGACATAATTTGACCAAAAAAGAAATTATTCAAACAAAATTTAAGTTCTGTATCTAGATATACGGAAAGAAATGCGAAACGGTTTTCAAAAAACCAGATTTTAACAATATGCCGGTCAGTTATTTAACCAGTTTTTGAAATCCTTTACACGCTCACGGCTCACTATCAGCGGAAACTCAACGAAATTATTTAGCTTCACCTCGAGTCTCGAATTGGTATAGGAAATTATATCCCTTATGTCGTTAATATTCAGAATGCACTTTCGGTTGATCCTGAAGAATTTTTCCGGATCAAGTTCATCTTCCAGCTGCTCCAGTGAAACCTCCACGGGATAGTTCCGGCCCGAATGGCAGTGTATATAGGTAGTCTTGTTCTCTGAATAGAAACAGCCAATTTCGGAGATATCAACAAGCTTAAGATGTTGTCCCACCTGGGCTGTAAACCTTGTTTTGTAATTCCTTGCACCCGGGATATTCAGTAACGACCTTAGTTCATTTACATTGATATTTTCAGAAGGATGCTGATTATTTCTGAATTTCCTGATCGCAGATTCCAGCTCTTCCTCATCGATCGGTTTCAGCAAATAATCTACACTGTTCAGTTTAAAGGCCCTGAGGGCATATTCATCATAGGCTGTGGTAAAAATGATAGCGCTATCTGTTTTTACGTGTTCGAATATTTCGAATGAAAGCCCGTCGCTCAGCTGTATATCCAGAAAGATCAGATCGGGATGTGGGTTGGAACTAAACCATTCTATGGCTTCAGCAACCGAATGTACCATCGCCTGGACTTCAATTTCCAACCTGGAAAGCATGCGCTGCAATCGTCTCGCTGCCGGCTTTTCGTCTTCAATGATAATTACCTTCACAATAGATCTAATAAATGAATAATTCTACTTCCAGATCTTTTTCTTATCCTTATCCATTATTTCCCTGATCTTACGCTCCTCCCATGCTTTACCAAAGATGAAATTGGGACCAAAGACGCTCGCCCAGTGAGCCAGCAGGCCAATCCCCCAGAAAAACGGAGTGCTGTAATTGGCAATCCTGCCAAGTCCGTTTAACAGGCCTTCATCTTTAGTGATCACTATAAAGATAGCTGCGTTTACAAAGATATAGACGATAAGATGAACATAAAATCCCTTGATATCCTTCACCCTTTTCTGGGCCGTTTTATAACGCATGTTCTGTTTGTAGTTCGTTTCCATTATTTCCATGATTTTGTTTGCTGACTGTCTTTTTCCATAAGCTCCCTGATCTTGCGCTCTTCCCAGTCTGATCCGTAACCAAAGACTGAAAAACCGTGAATGGTAAGGCCTATTCCCCAGCCGAAAAGCGGGAACCAGAACCACTGGAATTCCCAGTAAGTATAATAGTTTATAAAGATAAGGAACGGGATTACCACACAGTATGAAATAAGGTTCCCGTAAAATTCCTTGATCTCCTTTACTCGCTGTTTTGCCTTGTAATAGGCATTTTCCTGATTGATCTCATCGGTATTCATAATTGAAATTTGTTTGGTTAATACTGGTAATTTAACTCTGAAGTGATCTTCAGTATGTTCTATGATGACTTCCCGCTTGGTAATTTCGTTATAACGATTCAGGATATTTTGAAGCCCTACTCCTTTGCGGCTGCTTAGAACTTCCTTTTTCTGAAAATTGTTCTCCACCACCAGGTAGCCATCTTCTTCATAGATCTTTATATGCAAGGGTCTTTCCTCGCTCACGACATTATGCTTAATGGTATTTTCAAGCAGTAACTGTAACGATAAGGGGACTACTTTGGCTTCTTCTGTTGAAATGCTTTCGGGGATCTCAAAGAAAATGCTGTTCTCAAAACGCATTTTAAGCAGTTTCATATAGGTCTGGGCAAAATTGAGTTCCTCCTCCAGGCTCACGAGTTCCTTATCTTTCTGTTCCAGTACATAGCGGTAGACTTTAGATAAGGAGGTTGTGAATCTTTGAGCCTGCTCCGGATTCTCATCTATAAGCGAAGCCAGCACATTAAGACTATTGAAAAGAAAATGCGGATCGAGCTGATTCTTTAAGGCATCGAATTTCGCAGAAGCCGTGCCCGCTATGATCTTCTGTTCCTTTACCTTTTTCTCCTGAAGCGCTTTATAGAAATAAATAAGATGAAAGAAAAGGGAGACTATGGTGGTGAAAAGCAAGGGAAAAAAGTAAAAACTGATACTTTCGTTCTCAAAAAAAGCCTGCAGTTCCTTTCCCTCAAAGACCGTCTCATCTATCATGCGGCAAAAGAAGAAACCAATGAGCGTGATCACGATAGATCCGCCGGCAGCCATGATCACCCTTTTTAAGTCGGCTCCCTCCCAGCCTATCTTTTTGCTGAAAAATTCAAAATACACCGCATTGATCGCGGTAAGTATGAAGGAATAAAAGAAATAGACACCCCAGTATTTGAAGTCCAGCATCCTTTCGAAACGCAGTCCGCTAAACGTGGTATCCAGTAAAATAATGATCACACAAACGGCGACGCTAATTCTCAATATTTTAAAAAAGTATTTCATTGTTCCAGCTAATCTTCAGCTAAGATGGAGTCATTTGCGATTTTTAGGAAATCATTCTTTCCGAATTGTAGATTTTCCCGACTGAATTGTGGTATTGACTCAATTTTGGCTTTTCTGTCTGAAAATTAAATAATCTTTAACATTAAATTGAATAACTTGGAATCAAATCCAAAATTTTAAATTAAATGACCATATTCGAAGCCTTACGGCAGGAGCATGAGATCCAGAGAGACCTTATAGACAAGCTTATAAAGACCGAAGGAAAGACCGAGGAAAGAAAGAAGATCTTCGAAAAACTGAAACATGAACTGAAGATACACGAAGATGCTGAAGAGCGTCACTTCTATGTACCTCTAATGGAGAAAGACCTAACCCAGGAAAAGGCCAGGCACAGTGTGGCAGAGCACCATGAGATGGACGAACTGGTAGAACAGCTGGAAGATACCGAAATGGATGCTTCTAACTGGTTGAAGATCGCCAAGGAACTGGAACACCAGTTGATACATCATTTGGATGAAGAAGAACATGAAGTCTTCCAGATGGCGGGAAAAGCCCTTACCGAAAAGCAAAAGACCGATCTGGCTGCAAGTTATAATAAAGAGATTCGAAAGACCAGATAATGAATGAAGCTGTCTCAAAACTAATTTAAAACAATAGATGTCATATTGAGCGAAGTCGAAATGTATATCAACAAGATAAATTTCTAGACTCCGCTCGAAATGACATAAAAGAATAGTTTTGAGACAGCTTTTTATACCTTATCACTATCCATCGTCATGGTTTCCTCTTTCCCCTTAAAAGGTCTTATGATGAGTCGCGCCGCTTTATCGTAATTGATATAATTGTACATCCAGTTAAAGAAAGTAACGGTACGGTTCCTGAAACCAATAAGGAACCATAGATGAACGAACATCCATACGAACCAGGCAGAGAAACCTGAAAACTTCCACTTTCCAAGGTCTACCACAGCCCTGTTTCTTCCAACGGTAGCCATGGTTCCTTTATCGTAGTATTCAAATGGCTCTAATTTCTCACCCCTTATCAGGTGTTTGATATTTTTGGCCAGGTGTTTCCCCTGCTGGATGGCAGGCTGGGCAACCATGGGATGACCCTTCGGGAATTCTTCGGTCTGCATAAGGGCTATATCGCCAATTGCAAAAATATTCTCGTAACCCTGCACCTGGTTAAACGCATTTACTTCATAGCGCCCGGCCCTTTCGACCATGGCAGACGCATTAAGGCCAGCTACGGGTGCACCTTTCACCCCGGCTGACCAGATAAAGGTTTCAGATTTAATGGCAAGCTCCGTATTCGTCTTCACCAGATGGCCGTCATAGCTTTCTACCATCGTGTTAAGATGTATCTTCACTCCCAGTTCTTCAAGGAATTTATGCGCCTTCCTGGAGGCATGCTCGCTCATTGGCGGCAAAACCCGGTCCAGTCCCTCCAGCAAATGTATGTGCATCTCATTGGGGTCTATATCGGGATAGTCCTTGGGTACTATATGATTTCTGAGCTCTGCGATGGCTCCGCTAAGTTCCACTCCCGTGGGGCCCGCTCCAACAAGTACAAAATTGAGCAGGGCTTTTCTTTCCTCTGGATCTTCAGTTATGGTAGCCTGTTCCAGGTTTTCAAGGATAAGACTCCTGATATTCAGTGCCTGTGGAACTGTTTTCATCCACATTCCATGCTTTTCGATACTTTCATTTCCGAAGAAATTGGTCTTGGAGCCCGTAGCAATTACAAGGTAATCATAGACCAAATCGCCAATACTGGTGTGAATGGTATTGGAGTCGGCAGATATAGAGGTGACCTCAGCAAGCCTGAAAAAACATTTAGGGTTATCTCTGGTGATCTTTCTTAAAGGATAGGCAATGGAATCTGGTTCCAGTCCAGATGTGGATACCTGGTAAAGCAGTGGTTGAAAGGTATGGTAGTTATGCCTGTCCAGCATTACCATTTGCATATCTTCCTTCAGGATTTTACGGGCGAGCGCCATTCCGGCAAAACCACCCCCTATGATCACGACTCGAGGTAAATCGGTTCTTGGGATATTCATACTCTCGGCTGGTTTTAGCCAAATTTAAGGTTTATAGAAGGAATTGGGGATGGATTAACTTTAAATTAAAGTTTTTTGTAACATAGACCTATATTTAGCTACCTATTAAAAGCTAAGTATTTTTAAGTGAATAAAGAGTTAGAACATCAGTTTGTAACAAATCTGGAGAAACACCAGAATATTGCTCACAAAATCTGTCGTATCTATACCAGCGATCAGCATTCACATAATGACCTTTTCCAGGAGATCACCATTCAATTATGGAAAGCCTATCCAAAATTCAGAGGTGATTCAAAATTCAGCACCTGGATGTATCGTGTGGCCCTAAACACTGCAATAACAATTTATCGAAAGAAAAAGAGGACAATAACTACTCAGGATTTCGAAAGCGTACATTTCAAGATCAAGGCAGAAGAATATGATGATGAAGCGGAAAGACATCTTAAAATGATGTATGATGCTATAAAAGAACTTAACGATATCGAAAAAGCCTTGGTATTTCTTTACCTTGAAGATAAAAATTATGCAGAGATATCTGAAACCCTTGGAATAACTGAAGTTAATGCAAGAGTAAAAATGAACAGGGTCAAAAAGAAATTAAAAAACATTATTAATCCTTGATTTATTATGGATGAATTAGATCTATTAAAAAAGGATTGGAAAAAGCAGGAAGATTCTCTGCCTAAACTAACCTATGACCAACTCTATAAAATGATATGGAGAAGGTCCTCTTCTATAGTTAAATGGATATTTGTAATTAGTATACTGGAATTCTTATTAGGAGTTATACTGAATTTAGTACTGGCAGACGAGGACTATTGGAGACAAATGGAAGAATACGAGTTAACCAACTTCACCATTGGAGTTTACATCATAAGTTACCTTATCACCTTTTATTTTATTTACAGGTTTTACAAAAACTATAAAAAAATATCTGCGACAGACAGTGCTTCCATTCTTATGAAAAATATCCTTAAGACCAGGAAAACCGTTAAATATTATATTGGATTTGTTTTGATCTCCAGTGGTATTGTCTTTTTGGTAGACCTGTTCCTCATTCTGAGGCATCATGCACTTACCGCACAGCCTGCGGAGGTTACTCAAGATATGTCCTTTAGTTTGAAACAATGGTTCCTGCTCATAGGAGGTACTTTGCTGGTTCTGTTCATATTCCTGGGAATTATTTGGATACTATACAGGGTTATGTACGGGATCTTGCTCAAACGTCTCCATAAGAACTATAAGGAACTAAAAGCAATAGAAGCTGAATAGGAGAATCAATAGCCCCAGCGCCTTTGTTCGTTGAGATCTTCCATAGCCTGGATCTCTTCAGCGGGAATCACTTTTAAGAAGGAAGGATGCTGTTCTATGGCGTATTCAAGTTTCTCTACTATCTCCTCAATACTTTCATTCTCATAATCGATCTCTAAAGGCTGTTTGATCTGGAAAGTTTGAAGAATGCCTCGCTTTTTTATACGCAGTCCCTTTTTGTCAAAAGACCGCCTAAACCCATCAATTACAATGGGAATCACGATAGGTTTATGATTTTTAATGATATGGGCTGTTCCTTTACGAATAGGTTTAAATGGTTTGGTGGTACCCTGGGGGAAGGTAATCACCCAGCCATCATCCAAGGCTTGTTTAATATTTTCAGTATCGTTTGGGTTTACCTCTCGTTTAATTTCCTTACCCTTAGCTCTCCAGGTCCTTTCCACTGTGATCGCACCCGCATAAGCCATTATTCTCGCCAGTAATCCTGCTCTCATGGTTTCCTTGGCCGCTACGTAATAGATATTCAGCTTTGGTTGCCATATATAGCCAATATTTTTGATACTGTCTACCCTACCGCTAAGGCTCGCATTAAAAACATGAAACATGGCAGTTACGTCTGCAAAATAAGTCTGATGATTGGAAACGAACAATACGTTCTTATCAGGAAGGTTCTTTATGATCTCAGATCCTTCAATCTGAAGTTCGTTAAAGCCACGATAACGCCTATGAGTAAGTAGACCGAAAATACGGATTAACCACTTTTTTAATATAAGGTAATGACCGAACGGATTCTTTTTAAATAATCCCATTGCTTTTTAAAGTTTAGCAGGCCTTCAGTTTAAACCGCGGCAAATATAATAATTACTTGTTTACTAAATATTTCTTAACAATTCTCTTATTTCGCTTAACATCATTCCTGTCGCTCCCCACACAACATACCCGTTAAGATGGTATGCAGGAACCTCTATATCTTTAGCATAAGAGGTAGTGATGTTTTGAGTGATCAAATTTTCATCGTTAAGGAAATCGCTAAGTTTAACCTCAAGGATCTCTTCAACTTCCGATTCCTGTGGAATTAAATCAGGCGTCCTCTCTAGAATACCAATGTAAGGCTGAACCCAGAAATTGGAAGGAGGAATGTAAAGTCGGCTTAATTTTCTAATGACTTTCACGTCATCCTGAGGTATCCCAACTTCCTCTTCTGTCTCACGTAAGGCCGTTTCCTGTAGATCCCGGTCCTGCTTTTCTATTCGGCCACCGGGAAATCCTACCTGGTTGGAATGCACACCCTTATAGGTCTTTCTAAGTATAAGCACCAATTTAGTTATATTATCTCTATCTGGATAAAAAACAGCCATTACTCCAGCTTCATGCGGATTCTTTTCTGCTATATTAATTTTAGAGAGTTCCTCTATACGCATTAATGGTGCAAGTTTTCGATGAGCATCTTCCCCCGGAAGAGGCATTTTTTTTAACTTTGAAATCCTGTTTTTAAAAATTTCAAATTCCATGTGCAGAAATATCTCTCTTTTAATTTTACTTGTCGTTGTGGTCTTCGCAAGTTGTGAAGATAAGGAAAGTTCATCAAAAAAGAATCCGGAGCCATCTGCCGAAGAACTTAAGGCCCAGCAAAGAAAAGATTCCATCCAAAGAGCCAGGGATAGTATTATAGCACTTGCCAAAAAAGAAATTGCCCTAGACGATAAAGAAACTAAAATTGAACAAAATCCAATGTTTCCTATAAGTCAGGAAGAACTGATGCCAACCTTAAGAGAATATGGGAAAGAGAATCCCGAGACCAGGGTCCGTATTAAAACCAAATTCGGGAATATTGATGTTCAATTATACCGCGATACGCCGTTACACAGAGCCAACTTTATAATGCTGGCCAAAAATGATTATTTTGACGATACTTTCTTTCACAGGGTGGCGCCCGGTTTTGTAATACAAGGCGGAAATTCAGATAATCAGTCCACAGCAAGCATGCGCGCAGATGTAGGCAATTATCTTATCCCTAGTGAATTCGATGCGGGACACAAGCATACTTATGGTGCATTTTCTGCTGCAAAATATGCAGAACAAAATGTAAGTAAGGCTTCCTCTCCTTTTGAATTTTTCATCGTAATGGATAAAGATGGCACCCCGCACTTAAATAACGATCATACGGTTTTTGGCAGGGTAATAGACGGTATGGATGTTGCCGAAAAAATCTCCCAGGTGAAAACCGGCCAATCGGAATGGCCTATAAATAATGTAGAAATGGATATCGAGGTTCTCGATTAATTATTGCTGGGTGTAGTAATTATAATCACTTATAACTTTCTGCACAAAACTTAAGGGTTTTTCCTCGATCTTGATGTCCAGCAACTCTGCTAGTCTTTGGCTCAGCGAAAGTATAATATGATGCTGCCCCTCCCTTATTGCGGTTTGATAGATATTCTTGATCTCCTGAATATCCTTATCGCTAAGAACCGTCACTTGTGGATACTTTGGCTTGTAATTATCAGGCAGGTCTACCATCAAGGTATTGTTAATTCCGGTTTTCCTTCTTTCAGAAATCACAGTAGTACCGGCAGCAATGTCTCCCAATCTCTGGCCTTTTCCATTTAAAAGAATGCTTACAACCGCAAGCCCGCCACTTGTTAAACTTATATCTATGATTCTTAAAAGCCACCTCACCAGATAGTTGGAAAAAGCAGGGCGGGATCCGTCTTTCTTTACTACCCGTATCTGGATAAGCGCTTTACCAGGGGTGCGACCGTCATATAAAGTTTCCCAAAGCAGATAGTATAAAAAAGATGGAAGACCTAATACCAAATAATACATCATTTCACTGTTATTGGATCCTAAACCTGCCATCACGAAAGACGAAAATATTAGATAAATAACAATGATACTCGTGTCTACAAGAAAAGCTAGAATCCGCTCTCCAATCCCGGCTATATTTTGCTCTATACTTATATTTTGAGCAGTTTCAATTTGAAAGTTATCCATTAAATATGTTACTTTGAGCTTTAATCAAAAAACAATGCGCGAGGCTGCTTTTGTCAAGCAAAATAAAGATAAATGGGTTAAGTACGAAAGCCTCCTTCAAATTAATGATCACCTTTCTCCTCAAGAATTATCAGATCTTTACATTGAATTAACGGACGACCTTAGTTATTCCAAAACCTATTATCCTGAAAGTAATACTACAAGATATCTTAATGGTCTTGCAGCAAGTGCTCACCAAAAGATTTATCGCTCCAAGAAAGAATCTGGAAAGCGGTTTATTACGTTCTTTACCAGGGAATTTCCCGCCGGTTTTTATCAGTATCAAAAACAACTCTTACTAAGCTTCCTTATATTCGCAGGTTTTTCAATTATAGGGGCTTACAGCGCTTCTACCGACGGAGCTTTTGTACGCTCTATTCTTGGTGACGCCTATGTAAATATGACTCTGGAAAATATCGCAGGTGGAGATCCAATGGCGGTATACAAGAAGGCCTCGGAAACCGATATGTTCCTTGGAATAACCATTAATAATATCCGGGTCTCCTTGATGGCCTTTTCTTTTGGGATACTGGCAGGACTTGGGACTGTATTCCTTTTAATGCAAAACGCAGTGATGCTTGGAAGTTTCCAGTATTTCTTTTACGAAAAAGGTTTATTTTGGGAATCGGCAAGGACCATCTGGATCCACGGAACAATAGAAATTTCTGTGATTATTGTAGCTGGCTGCGCAGGCCTTGTTGTAGGGAAAGGAATCTTGTTTCCTGGCACCCACTCCAGATTAAAATCCTTTACTATGGGAGTTAAGGATGGACTAAAAATAGTGCTAAGTACGGTCCCATTTTTTATTCTAGCCGGATTCCTGGAAGGTTTTGTAACCAGAATTACAGAAATGCCGGACTCGTTGGCTATCATAATCATTACCTCGTCCCTTGGATTGATACTATTTTATTACGTCTACTATCCTAACTATCTTTTTCAAAAAAAACAGAATGAGTCAGAAGTCCATTAAATTCAAGAAACAGCGAGAGCTTGGAGAAATATTAAGCATAACTTTTAAATTTCTAAGAGAAAATTATAAAGTTGGCGGAAAAGTATTTCTAAGACTTGTGGGGCCTCTATTTGTTTTATTGATTGCCGCGGTGGTATTTTATTCATGGTCTACTCTGGGCACTTCTTTGCTGGCACCTCTCAACGGCTCTAACTTCCTTATAAGTCTTATTGTACTTTTTATTGCCTACCTACTCTATGTTACTGCTATGACAGGAACAATCTTTCATATTATTCTCTCCTATATCGAAAATGAAGGGCAGATTGTCTTCGATGAGGTAAAAAAAGGAATGAAGATGGATTTTGGAAGGATCCTTTTAGTCACTTTTTTATCATGGATACTTATTTTCGCCGGTTTGGTTCTTCTACTGATACCCGGAATCTATATCGCTGATCCAT
>CAYWAB010000103.1:0-10302 GCA_964456105.1 uncultured Christiangramia sp.
CTTAGGGCAACAAAATGAACACATCGAACTTTTAAAGAAGTATTTTCCGAAACTTAAAATAGTGGCCAGGGGCAGTAAAATACGCGTCTTTGGTGACGAGGAAATGCTGGAAGAGTTTGACAGGCGTTTTACTATGTTAATGGATCATTTCGGCAAGTATAATAAGCTTGACGAAAATACCATTGAGCGTGTGCTGACCAGTGAAAGCGAGGAGGATTACGAAACCTCTAAGGAAAGTGGAGAGACCATAGTTCATGGGGTCAGCGGAAAGGTGGTAAAAGCACAGACCGCCAACCAGCGCCGAATGGTGGAACTCTCTAAGAAGAATGATCTCGTTTTTGCCATTGGGCCTGCAGGAACCGGTAAGACCTATACAGGGGTCGCTCTTGCGGTAAAAGCATTAAAAGAAAAACAGGTGAAAAGGATCATCCTTACCAGACCGGCTGTTGAAGCAGGTGAAAACCTGGGCTTCCTGCCTGGAGATCTTAAGGAAAAACTTGATCCTTATATGCAGCCATTATATGATGCATTGCGGGATATGATTCCGCACGAGAAGCTGGAAACTTTTATAGAAAAAGGGATTATTCAGATCGCTCCGCTCGCTTTCATGAGGGGTAGAACTCTGGATCATGCTTTTGTGATCCTTGATGAAGCACAAAATACCACACATGCCCAGATGAAGATGTTTCTCACGCGTATGGGTAAGAACGCCAAGTTCATCATAACAGGTGATCCCGGGCAGATAGACCTTCCAAGGAGGGTGATCTCCGGACTAAAGGAAGCACTTCTAATTCTTAAAGATGTAAAAGGAGTGGGAATGGTCTATCTGGATGATAAGGACGTTATTCGTCACAGGTTGGTGAAGAAGATCATCGCAGCCTATAAAACAATTGAACATAACGACTAAAAGTTTTAACTCTAAATGAGTAATACCATAATAAAAACAGATTTTAACTTTCCCGGCCAGAAGTCGGTTTACAAGGGTAAAGTAAGAGATGTATATTCTTTAAGCGATGGACGTTTGGTGATGATAGCCACAGATCGGCTCTCTGCCTTCGATGTGGTGATGCCAAAAGGAATACCTTATAAGGGGCAGATCCTTAACCAGATAGCTACAAAAATGATGGATAAGACCAGCGATATTGTCCCGAACTGGCTTGAAGCAACTCCCGATCCTAATGTGGCAATAGGAGAGCATTGCGAGCCTTTTAAGGTGGAAATGGTTATCCGTGGTTATCTTTCAGGTCATGCTGCTAGGGAATATAAGGCAGGGAAGAGAACTCTGTGCTGTGTAAATATGCCAGAAGGAATGAAGGAAAACGATAAGTTTCCGGAGCCTATAATTACTCCGGCTACCAAAGCAGAACATGGCGATCATGATGAGGATATCTCGAAAGAGGAGATAATTAGAAGAGGGATAGTTTCAGAAAAAGACTATATTAAACTTGAAGAATATACCCGTAAGCTTTTTGAACGTGGAACCAAGATCGCCGCAAAACAGGACCTAATTCTAGTTGACACCAAATATGAATTCGGAAAGACATCTGATGGAGAGATCGTACTTATCGATGAGATTCATACACCGGATTCTTCACGATATTTCTATAAAAAACACTATGAGGAAAGACAAAAAGCCGGAGAGCCACAGAAACAACTCTCTAAGGAATTTGTAAGACAGTGGTTAATTTCGCATGGCTTCCAGGGATTGGAAGGTCAGTCTGTTCCTGAAATGAGCGACGAGTATATCCAGTCTGTCTCTGAAAGATATATAGAGTTATACGAGAATATCACGGGAGAGAAGTTCGTAAAGGCCGATGTGGAGAACATCGAATCCAGGATAAAGGAAAATGTAATATCCTACTTAAATTCCTGATCAAGTTCTCAATTCATCAAAAATAGGTGGCCTAACCCCCTTAATAATTAAAATTTTAGATGATTTAACTAACGAGCACTTTTCTGATTGCTTTTGATTTAATAATTTTAAGAAATAACCGGTAATGCCGGTTTTCTTATTCTATACTTTAACCAAAACTGCATTATGAGCAATTATCACATTAAAAACCTTGAAGAATATTTTCAGGTGTACCGCAAATCTGTTCGTGAACCCGAGAATTTCTGGCAAGAGGTAGCTGAAGAACATTTTGTTTGGAGAAAGAAATGGGATAATGTGCTTAGCTGGGATTTTTCGAAACCTGAAGTAAAATGGTTCGAAAATGCGAAACTTAATATTACCGAAAATTGTATAGATCGCCATCTTCTTACCAATGGAGATAAGACTGCGATCATCTGGGAACCCAATGATAATAAGGAAAAAGCCCAGTATATCACATACAATGAACTTCACAAGAAAGTAAATCGTTTTGCCAACGTGCTTAAGGAAAACGGCATAGAAAAAGGGGATAGGGTTTGCATCTATCTTCCTATGATACCCGAACTTACCTACGCGGTTCTCGCCTGTGCAAGGATTGGAGCGATACATTCCGTAGTATTCGCAGGATTTTCTGCCTCGGCACTCGCTACACGTACCCTGGATGCAGACTGTAAAATGATGATCACTTCCGATGGTTCATACCGCGGAGAAAAAACGCTTGATCTAAAGAGCATAGTAGATAAGGCTCTTGAAGAGTGTCCGGATGTTAAAACTGTACTTGTAGCGAAAAGAACAGGTGCAGAGGTAAATATGAAAGAGGGAAGGGACAAATGGTTGCAGCCGTTAATGGAGAAGGCTTCCGATGAATGCAAACCCGAGATCATGGATTCCGAAGACCCATTATTTATCCTGTATACTTCAGGATCTACAGGAAAACCTAAAGGAATGCTTCATACTACTGCTGGTTATATGGTTTACGCTGCGTATACTTTTAAGAATATCTTTAAATATGAGAACGACGATGTATACTGGTGTACAGCCGATATAGGCTGGATCACAGGTCATTCTTATATAGTATACGGCCCACTTGCCAATGGAGCGACGACCTTAATGTTTGAAGGTGTTCCTTCTTATCCAGACTTTGGAAGATTCTGGGAAATAGTAGAACGGCACAAGGTTAATCAGTTTTACACAGCTCCAACGGCCATCCGGTCACTTGCAAAAAAGAATCTGGATTTTGTGGACAAATATGACCTTTCCTCCCTGAAAGTTCTAGGTACCGTTGGTGAGCCAATCAATGAGGAAGCCTGGCACTGGTATGATAATAACATCGGAAAAAATAAAAGTCCTATTGTGGATACCTGGTGGCAAACGGAAACAGGTGGCATCATGATCTCTCCAATCCCTTTTGCCACTCCAACAAAACCGACATTCGCGACACTTCCTTTCCCGGGTATCCAGCCTGTACTGATGGATGAAAATGGAGAAGAGATCAAAGGTAACCAGGTGGACGGAAGACTTTGTATAAAATTTCCATGGCCTTCCATGGCCAGGACAATATGGGGAAATCACGAGAGATACAAGGAAACCTATTTCTCAAATTTTAAAGGGAAATATTTTTCTGGCGATGGAGCCTTAAGGGATGAGGTAGGTTATTACAGGATAACGGGTAGGGTGGATGATGTCATCATAGTTTCCGGTCATAATCTTGGAACTGCTCCTATAGAAGACGCTATCAACGAACATCCGGCTGTGGCAGAGTCGGCAGTGGTTGGATTCCCCCACGAGGTTAAAGGAAATGCTTTATATGGTTTTGTGATTCTTAAGGAAGCCGGAGAAAGCCGGGATAAGGACAATCTGCGAAAGGAGATCAATCAACAGATATCAGATAAAATTGGCCCAATTGCTAAACCTGAGAAAATTCAATTTGTGGAAGGCCTTCCAAAAACGAGAAGTGGTAAGATCATGAGAAGGATATTAAGGAAGATCGCTGCTAATGACACTTCAGATCTTGGAGATACTTCTACATTGTTGAATCCTGAAGTGGTTGATAATATTATTGAAGGGAGACTCTAATTAGGTAATCCCGCATTCTTCTGTTGAAAAATTAGTAGAATAGCTTTGAGGCAGGCTAGGTTGTCAGAATTTATATCTGATTAGCTTTTTTGTATTTAGATCTTTCGCTTTTACAATTCTACCCAATAGCTTCATAAGGATTATCGCGGTAATATAGGCATCACCGGAAGCAGTGTGCCTGTCGGTCACCTCAATATTGTAGGCTTCCGCGATTTCATCAAGGGAATAGACCTTTTCGCGGTCGATCAAATTGGTCTTTAAACGGGTCCTCTTATAGATAATAGCGGTATCCAAAACTTTGTTTTTTAGTTTAGGGAGGCCATTCCTGGTAAGTGCCTTATTGATCATCTTTACATCAAAACCAGCATGATGTGCTACCAGGACCGAATTTCCAATATAACCTAGAAATCTTTCAATGGCCGTTACCTCTTTTACCTTATTGATTCGCTCATTCTTGATAATACCATGTATCTTAACGGTATCCGGATTAAATCTTTGTTGATCCAGGAAAACTTCGAAATTATCCTTAATCTCGATACTACTGTTTAGTACGCTTACTGCCCCAATGCTGAGGATACGATCATTTTCAAAATCAAAGCCAGTGGTCTCTGTATCAAAGACCACAAATCGAACTTCTGAAATTTTTTCAGGAATTTCTTTTTGAAACTTAGCGGAATATTTATTCCAGAATTCCGGTAAATTTTCCGGATTTTCTTTTTTTCTATTTTTAAACCAGTCCAGTATCATAGGTAATATGAAGTTTCGAACCTAAGCTTTATTAGTTCCTGGATTTCCTTAATGGTTTTAAAACAGCGCTTTAATTTGATCTTATCTTCTTTTCCAAGATCTTCGAGATTGATAAATCGCCCACTATCCTTATTCCGAATACCTTGTTTGGTGCGGAACTTTATCATCGCTTTGGAAGAATAGGAACAGGCCTGGTAGATTTCCTTATTATTTGGTTCGAGCTGGGCAAGTTTTTCAAAACGTTCAGCTGTATTGCTAATATTTTTAACCCTATGCTGGAGTATAAGCAGACGTGCCGCATCTGTCAAAGGCATAATGCCACGCTTCTTAATATCAAAAAGATCTTTCTTGGCACCATCCTGTTCTACAAGGAATTGCCTGAAGAATCCCAAAGGGGATGGATTTCTTAATGCTTGTGCTGCCAACCTGTTCAGGAAATTCCTGTTGCCCTTTAATATATCGAAAACATGCTCTGAAATGGAATTTGTCAATTTCACATCTCCATAAGTGATATCGAAATCAAAAAATATCTGACATAAAAGGATCTCATCATTTCCGGAAGTGGTGACCCACCTTGAGAATTGTTGTTTCCATTCAGAAAGGGAAAGGCAATAGTTAGGATTTCTGGCCATCATATCTGCCGGACAAAACTCATAACCAATTATATTAAGCCTTTTGGTTACTTTAGTGGCGAGCTTTAAAAAATAAGCCCTGGTTTCTTCAAGATCTTCTTCTGGAACATCCTGGAATACCAGTGCATTATCCTGGTCGGTATGCAGTAGTTGCTCTTTCCTTCCCTGGCTTCCCAGGGACATCCATGCAAAATTCACGGGGGGAGGTGTTTCCATTTTTTCGAGACAACGATCTATGGTTCGTTTTATGGTAGCGTCGTTAAGCTCAAAAATGATATTTGATATATGGGTAAGTGGAATATTGCTTTTAAGATAACCCTCAAGAAGGAATATGATCTTGCTTCTTATACGATTTAGTTTCCTGGTACTGCTGGCCCGGTTGATGGCCTTCATCAGTACTGATGGGTTATTTCCCTGGGAAACCATAATATCATGTTCCGAAATGATCCCTTTCACCTTGGTGTTGGGTGTTCCGTCTTTAGTGATGCAAATATGGTTGATATTATGTTTAACCATTGTCAATTGGGCCTGAGCTATGGTAATTCCTTTTTTGTAACAAATAACCGGGGAGGTCATAATATCACTTATAGGATTTTCTATAGAATGATTTCCGGTTACTACACTTTGCCTGAAATTGATATCGGTTGCGATACCTACTGGTTTTTCATCTTCTATCACTATAACTGAACCTACCTTCCGCTTGGTCATCAACTGAGCAGCTTGCTGAATGCTTGTATCAGGAGAAACAGTAAGCATTTTCTTTACAATAGGGATAGGTTGCAATTCAAATAGGGCTTCCTTTTTAAAATTTATTTCCTCTTCGTCTGAAAATAATTTTCCACGATGTACCGTGGAGTAAGGATTTCTTGTATTTGAGGCAAAACTCTCCATAAGAAAGTTGCCTACACTTGGATTACTGATCGCGAGAGGTTTAAATTCTTTTAGGGGAATCCCATAGATCACACTTTCCTCCTCGGTTATGGCATTTATCTGATAATTTTCCTTGGCAAAAAGTGGCCGTAGACCAAAGACATCCCCTTCGTCACATTTGTCAATGGTTTCAGCATCTTTATTTTCTAAAACTTTCTGAAGGTCCACAGCGCCTTTGTGAACTATATAGAAATAGTCATGTGCCTTTTCATCTTTCTGGAATATTGGTTTTCCCTGCTCATAATAAATTACCCTTACTTCCCCGGCAATCTTTAATAATTGGTCTTTGCCTAATAAGGAAAAGGGAGGATAATCGGCCAGGAAGTCGGCTATTCTTGCAGCAATCGTATTGTTCATATCTCAAATTTATCTGAAATAAAATAAACCAAGGCCTGGGGATGAAGAATTTTACCTTTCTATCTCAATTTCATAGTCCTTGATTAGTTCGTAGATGGCTTTCTCGGTCTGGGAGAGTTCGGTATAACCTGTGGTTTTTTCATCTTCGATCTTTTCAAAATAAGGGATGATCTCGCCATTTTCATAGGTTTCAATTACTTTGGGGTGTACATAATAACTACGGCATACCGCCCTGGTATTGCCCAGACCTTCCGCTGCAGAGTCAAATGCCTCGATAAGATTCTTTTTATTATCCTTTTCATTATCGGTATATCCTATTTCTCTAAGAGTTTCGAAAAATATCTTTGTGGCAGACCAGGTTCTAAAGTCTTTTGCTGAAAACATATCACCGCTTATTTCATGAATATAATCGTTGATCATCCCACTATCTATACGCTGTTTTTTTCCTTTATCATCATAGAACTTAAAAAGTTCCCAGCCGGGGATATCCTCGCATTGGTTAATTAGGTCGACCAGTTTTCTGTTTTCTACCGTAATGGAATGCTCTTTCCCTTTTTTGCCAATGAAGTCGAACATTATCCCGTCTTTAAATGTCTTTACATGTTTTGTTCGGAAAGTACTTAATCCATAGGTCTTGTTTTTCTTCGCGTAATATTGACTCCCAATCCTGATATGTGTCTCTTCCATTAATCTAATGACCAGTGCTAGAACCTTACGTTGGGGCATGTCTTTTAAATTCAGGTCCTTTTCTACTTGTTTCCTTATTTTAGGAAGAACCTTCCCGAAAGAGGTCATTTTAAAGAATTTTGTTTGATTTCGAATTTTGGACCAAACCGGATGATAAATGTATTGTTTCCTTTCTTTATCATCACGTCCTACTACCTGGATGTGCCCATTCTTTATACTGGAGATCCTGACACTTTTCCAGCCCGGGGGAATCACGAGACCTTTTATATGCTCTAAAGTCTTCTTATCTGAAATTTTTGTATCTCCCTGGTAATAGGCAAAACCCCTTCCTACTTTTTTACGGTTAATGGAAAGATGATCTTCAGTAGCATAAACGAGATTTGCCAGTTTAACGGCTTTTTGAGGCTCATTTATAATAGTTTTTATGTCATCGGGAGATAACTCCATCGGTTTTTCCTTAAATATAATGGCTTTGAAACAGGCTTACATTTAAAATAATGTGAAACTTTAGCCTGTGGATAAACAAAAAAACTCCCTATAACAAGGGAGTTTTTTAATTAGAAAAGTTTGATAACTTTTATTCGAAATAGCTAAAACTATCTCCTTCTTGAATTTTTAATAAAGATTCGTAGATAAGTTTGATCACATTTTCTACATCATCTCTATGTACGGTCTCTACAGTGGTATGCATATATCTTAATGGGAGAGAGATCAAGGCAGAAGGAACACCTCCATTGCTATATGCGAATGCATCGGTATCTGTTCCGGTAAACCTGGAAGAAGCGTGTCTTTGAAACGGTATCTTTTTCTCTTCGGCTGTATCAATGATCAGTTCCCTTAATTTATTTTGAACAGCCGGAGCATAGGATATTACAGGCCCGGCACCAATCTTATTAAGACCATTTGTTTTCTTTTCGATCATTGGAGTAGTGGTATCGTGAGTTACATCGGTAACTATAGCCACATTGGGCTGGATACGATGAGTGATCATCTCTGCACCTCGTAACCCAATCTCTTCCTGCACTGAATTGGTTACGTATAGACCAAAAGGGAGTTCCTTTTTATTTTCTTTAAGAAGTCGGGCAACCTGTGCGATCATGAAACCACCAATTCGGTTATCCAATGCACGGCAAACAAATTTATTTTCATTCAGGACAAAAAATTCGTCAGGATAAGTGATAACACAGCCTACATGAACTCCAAGTTTCTCAACTTCTTCCTTATTGGAGCAGCCTACATCTATACATATATTATCCATTTTTGGAGCCTGCTCTTTCTCTTTGTCTCTTGTATGTATGGCTGGCCAGCCAAAAACTCCTTTTACAATTCCATTTTTGGTATGAATGTTAACGCGTTTTGAAGCGGCTATCTGGTGGTCGCTTCCGCCGTTTCTTACTACATAGATAAATCCTTCGTCAGTTATGTAATTAACATACCATGAAATTTCGTCAGCATGCCCTTCAATAACGACCTTGTATTTGGCGTCTGGATTTATTACACCTACAGCAGTACCATAAGTGTCGGTAATGAATTCATCTACATAAGGTTTTAGATATTCCATCCATAGCTTCTGTCCTTCAGATTCGTATCCTGTGGGTGCTGCGTTATTAAGGTATTTCTCTAAAAACTTTAATGAATCTTTGTCAAGTATTTCGGTTTTCTTCATAATTCTTAATTTTTAGCGAAATTAAAAAGAATTAGACGGAAGACAACGTCCTATTGATTAATTTTGGAATGATTTTGGTTCATGAATAGTGTAAAGTTTAAATAAAGGAATTGACCAGATTATTTCTCATATCATTATTACTACTAGGTATTCAGTTGAATGCCCAGGAAAATCAATTACCTGAACCAAGGGATACCACTATAGATTTTCCTGAAGAAAAAAAATATATGATAATAGCCGGAGACTCGGTACCCAGGGAAACCATAGATCTGGAAGAGGTAGTGCTTCTTAGAAGATTGAAGTTCGATAGTAACGAAGATAGAAAGCGTTACCTCATTCTGAGAAGGAAAACAAGGAAAGTGTATCCGTACGCTAAACTTGCTTCTGAACGGCTGGTGGAATTGAATAGCAGATTGGATAAAATAGAATCCAGGAGTAACAGGAAAAGGTATACAAAGATCATTCAGGATTATATAGAGGAGGAATTTTCAGAAGAACTGAAAAAGCTAACCCGAACTGAAGGGCAGATTCTCGTAAAACTTATTCATAGACAAACTGGAACCACTGCCTTTAATCTGGTGAAAAATCTAAAAAGCGGCTGGAGGGCCTTTTGGTATAATACCACTGCCAGTATGTTCGATATCTCTTTAAAGGAAGAATACAGGCCTGCTACAGATCAGGAAGATTTTCTTATCGAGGACATTCTGCAGCGGTCTTTCAGGGATAATATTTTGGAGCGCCAGGGCACAGCTTTGGACTTTCATTATTTAGATCTTACTGATAAATGGAACAAGAATGCCTCCTTAAAGAAACGAAGCTAAATTAATTTCCTATTAATTAGGGTTGAATCTCAACTGATTAACTTCTAATCTTAAAAATTAGTAAAAAAACTCTCTCCGGAATTTGGATTGCAAATGATTCTCGTTTTATATTTGCACCCGCTTTGGAAACGAAGTGTTGTTCATAGAGGGGGTGTATTAGGAGTAAGGGTTGTTATTGAGGCTTTTAACGGAGACTAAAAATTTTTTACAAAAAACTTTTGGTTGGGAATAAAAAAGCGTTGTATATTTGCACCCGCTTTCACAGGGAGCAGTTGTTCACAATTATTTACTGAGATCGCAAAAAAGGAGACCGCCGGATGGGGCATGTTATTAGGGTTCGATTCCCTGGGTTTTGACAAAGACACATTGGTATTTACCAATGAAGTTCATTGATATATTGAATTGACAACGACAATAGAGCAGTAATGTTTTATTGTTAGTGTATAAGAATTAAGACTAGAAAGTCATACTGAGCAATTTCTTTAGTAGTTGTTGAATATATTTAAGATTTAACGA
>CAYWAB010000104.1:0-3769 GCA_964456105.1 uncultured Christiangramia sp.
TTTCCTTTGGAAAACCTTTTATTTCAAATCCAGATCTTCCTGAAAGATTCAAAAATAACTGGCCATTGGCAGATTGGGACCAAGACACATTCTATACATCCGGAGAAAAAGGATACACTGATTATCCTTCCTTTAAACAGGTTAAAAATTCTTAATTTTTATATAAAGACTGTTAAGAGTTCGGGAGCTCCACTTTGAAAATCTTAAATTAGAAAGAATCAAAACTAAATAATTATGGATCAGCAAAAGCTTGACCAAATGCGGTCTACCTTAAGTAAGCTGGAAGATATTAAGAATAGCCAGGAAAGTATTCTGGATAAAATCAATCATGTGATCACCGATTTATTCCAGCATCCCGATAAGGAATTGGATAAAACCATGGAAGCTGCGCACCAATAGGCTTCAGTTAATGTTGATGCTGTAAGGGAAGCTTTCGAAGATTATGATATGAGAATTAATAAACTTGAAAATCAAAGCTAATTTAAATATACCTTAACAGGCTTTTAAAGAAGCAATATATAAATTGAGGTCAGTCAAAAAACTGACCTTTTTTTATGAAACACATTACCTCAAAGGACATCGAGGAGATGGAAAAGATCTACCGCCTCAACCTAATAAATAGTTGCACGGGATATAAATCGGCTAATTTGATCGCCACAAAATCAGCTAAGGGTATTCCCAACGTGGCGGTATTCAGTTCTGTTACCCATCTTGGCAGTAATCCCGCCATGTTGGGATTTGTGACCAGGCCTCTGAGTGTCTCCAGAAACACCTATAAGAACATAAAAGAAACTTCATATTTCACGGTAAATCATATCCATGAAAAAATGATCGAGCAGGCTCATCACACTGCGGCTAAATATGACGAGGAAATATCAGAATTTCATAAGACAGGCCTAACCGAAGAGTATCTGAACGATTTTCACGCGCCATATGTAAGGCAGTCAAAAATAAAGCTGGGATGCAAGTACATCAACGAATATCATATCGAAGAAAACGATACTTTATTAATCGTTGCAGCAATAGAACACCTTTATTTTGATGAAGGCATCCAAATGCCTGACGGATGGCTGCGACTGGACGATGCAGGCACAGTTACCGTGAATGGCCTGGATGGGTATTCTTTACCGACTTTACTGGACAGATTCCATTATGCAAGACCCAATCAAGAGGTCAAATCGTTTTTTAGCAAAGAAACCAATTGAAGAAAAAGGAACACCTTCCCGAAAAAATTTGCCCCGTTTGCCTTAGACCTTTCAAATGGCGTAAAAAATGGGAAAAAGACTGGGATAATGTGAAATATTGTAGTGAGAAATGTCGAAAAAATAAATAATGGAAAACGCATTAGTCTGGTTCAGAAATGATCTTAGAGTAACAGATCACGAGGCTTTGCTGAAGGCTTGTTCAGAAAACAAAAACCTTATCGGAGTATATTGTTTTGATCCCCGACATTATGAGAAAACAGCCTTTGGTTTTCCAAAAACAGGAAAATACAGAGCCAAATTTTTAATTGAAACCATACAGGATCTTCAGACCAACCTTAAGGAACTTAATATTCCCTTACTCGTTTTTCAGGAAAAGCCGGAATCCGTAATTCCTGAACTAATAAAAGAATATTACATAAAAACTGTTTATCTCCAGAAAGAATGGACTGCTGAAGAAAAAGAAACTGAAAATTTGGTCAAGAACGCTTCAACTGATTGCCAATTTAAATCTTTTTACCAGCAGTTCCTCTTCCATCCGAACGACATCCCTTTTAAGTCCTTTCAGGATATACCAAAAGATTTCACTGAATTCAGAAAAGCCTGTGAAAAAAGATCAGAGGTTAGGGAACTATTCAACCAACCTTTACCAAAAACTGAAAACATCAAGGTTGAGAAAGAATCTGTAATACCCAGGCTATCAGGTCTTGGATTGAAAGAATTTGAGGAAGATCCGAGAAGTGCCTTCCCATTTAAAGGAGGAGAATCCCAGGCAATGAAAAGAATAAAACAGTATTTCTGGGAATCCCAAAACCTTTCTGAGTATAAAGAAACTAGAAATGGGCTTATAGGAACCGATTATAGCTCTAAGTTATCTGCATGGCTGGCGAATGGCTCCATTTCTCCCCGTCAGATCTATTTTGAAGTGAAAAGATATGAAAAAGAGGTAAAAAGTAATCAGAGCACCTACTGGCTCATTTTCGAATTGATATGGAGAGACTTTTTCAAATATGTTTCTTTAAAACACGGAAATAAAATATTTAAGATAGATGGGATCCTTGAAAAACAACTTACTTGGAATAATGACCAGGACGCATTCAATAATTGGACTGAAGGAACTACTACTGAGGATTTTGTAAATGCAAATATGAGGGAGATCGCAGCAACCGGTTTTATGAGCAATCGGGGAAGACAAAACGTGAACAGTTACTGGTCCAAAGAGCTAAAACAGGACTGGAGAAAAGGCGCTGCCTACTTTGAAAGCCTTCTTATAGATTATGACGTGCACAGTAATTGGGGAAACTGGATGTACAATAGCGGAGTAGGAAATGATCCCAGGGACAGAAAGTTCAATATCAAATCTCAGGCAGACCGCTACGACCCCAACAATGAATATCAGGATTTATGGCTAAAAAACTAAAAACATTAAGACTAATTCTCGGAGACCAGTTGAACCATCAACACAGCTGGTATAATGGGGAGCAAGATCATATCACTTATGTTTTAATGGAAATGAGGCAGGAAACAGATTATGTAACACATCATATCCAAAAGGTTATCGGTTTTTTTTCTGCCATGCGCAATTTTTCAGATTATCTCAAAGAAAGAGATCATGAGATAATCTACTACAAGATCAACGATAAAATCAATGAACAGGATCTAGAGAAGAACATCAAAAATTTAATTGATGAAAATGATTTTGAAAAATTTGAATACCAATTACCTGACGAGTACAGGTTGGATAAGCAACTTAAAGATCTTTGTGATAAACTGGATATCGATACCGAAGCCTTCGATACTGAGCACTTCATGACCTCGAGAAAAGATGTGGAAAATTTCTTTGAAGGTAAAAAAGAGATGACAATGGAATATTTCTATCGCGATATGCGAAGGAAATACGATGTCCTGATCGTAAACGATAAAGATCCCGAGGGTGGAAAATGGAACTTTGACAAATCCAACAGAAAGAAATGGAAAGGCGATACCGAAATTCCTCATGAAAGAGGATTCCGAAAAGACGTCTCTAATATCTTCCGGGAAATAAAAGATTCTGGGATTGAAACTATCGGAGAAGTGGATGTCAAAAATTTCAACTGGCCTACCAGCAGAAAAGATTCTCTCTCAGTATTGAATTACTTTTGCAAAAATTTGCTGGTGCATTTTGGTGATTTTCAGGATGCCATGCATACAGATGAGGAATACCTCTATCATTCCAGGTTATCTTTTTGTTTGAATACAAAAATGTTAAGTCCGCAAGAAGTCATTAGCTCAGTAATGGATCATTATTACCAAAATAAAAATGACATAGACATTTCCCAGGTTGAAGGTTTTGTAAGGCAAATTCTTGGGTGGAGAGAATACATGAGGGGAATTTACTGGAAAGAAATGCCGGGATATAGAAGAAGCAATAAACTTCGTAATCAAAATGATCTGCCTCCATTTTACTGGAATGCAGACACCAAAATGAACTGCCTCCACCATTCCATTAAGAACAGTCTTGAAAATGCTTACACTCATCATATCCAAAGACTAATGATCACAGGGAACTACGCCCTGTTGACACAAAC
>CAYWAB010000104.1:3779-10257 GCA_964456105.1 uncultured Christiangramia sp.
TATATTGATGCCATAGAATGGGTGGAGATGCCAAATACAAGAGGAATGAGCCAGTTTGCTGATGGTGGTATCGTTGCCACCAAACCCTATGTTTCAAGTGGCAGTTACATCAACAAAATGAGTAATTACTGTAAAAGCTGTGATTATAACGTTAATAAAAAAGTTGAGGAAGATGCTTGCCCTTTTAATAGTCTATACTGGAACTTCCTGGACTCAAAAAAGGATCATTTTGAAGACAACCAGAGAATGAACATGATGATGAGCCTATTAAATAAAATGGATCCAGATAAACTTGAAAACATCAGGAAAAGAGCAAAAAAGATAATCAATGAACCCGATAAATTTTAAGTTAAACCAAGGTTAAAGGGAACAAGATGGTTTTGTTGATTATCTAACTTAGGAAAATTAAAATAATAAAACCCGAGAAAATATTTAATATAGCTCGAATGAGAGATTTAGTTTGGTTTATCATAGTTCTATTAGTTATAGGATGGCTTGTAGCCTATGTAGCTTTTCCTGATTTAGGTAGTATTACCCATACCCTTTTAGTATTGGCGGTGATCCTGATCTTGTATAAATTATTAACAGGGAGAAGACTTTAAAAAGTCATTGAAATTTGGTACCTAAAAAAGATAAAGGTGCTGATGGCCGCTCCGTTTGAACCAAGTATATTTTTATTTCCATAAAAAAAGTGGTGAATTTTGCATTGTTAATGTTGCCTCTTCAGCAGCCTTGCTGGATGTTGGAACCAGATTTATAATAGGATTTCCAAGTAAGGATTATTCATGTTATCTCCATTCCGCAGAAAAAATGAGTTCAATTCTGAAAAGAATACCAAATGGTAGAAAAATTTCTTCCATCCTTGCCTTTCTAGCAATAGACAAGTAATATTTTGTGACAGGTCAAAAATTTTGTTTCTGATGCCGAGAGGAACCTGGCTGCCTTTTAAAATAACAATTGCCCTAAATCGTATTTTTAGCCGATGATTAAAATCAACTTATGAATCTGCTAATTATAGGTGGAACGGGAAGAACAGGGAAAGAGCTCATTAAACAGGCTCTGGAAAGAAATCACGAGGTTACGGCATTGGTAAGAACACCAAAAAAACTTAGAACCCAGCATCCAAATCTAACGATCACTAAAGGGAATATTCTTGATCCCACGACATTTAAGGATTGCTTTCAAAATAAGGATGCTGTACTCTCCTGCCTTGGTCATAAACGCTTTTTCGTAAAAACCTCAATCCTGTCTAAGGGAACAAAGAATATTATTGAAGCGATGGAAATAAACGGAATTAAAAGATTCATTTGCATCACTTCACTTGGAGTTAACGACAGTAGGTTCAAATTAGGGATATATTACACTCTTTTCACTATTCCTTTTATTCTCTGGTATTATTTTAAAGATAAAGAAAAACAGGAAAAATTAATTAAAGCTAGTTCATTAGACTGGACTATTGTGCGACCGGCACAGTTAATTAATGGCCGAAAAAGAATGAAATTTAAGCAGGGTACAGAAACCGGACATTATATTATTACAAAATTAATATCGCGAGCAGATGTTGCCTATTTTATGCTAAATGAACTTGAGAACAATAATTATATAAAAAAAGCCCCTGGTATCCATTATTAAGCATATTATTCTTTCGAGTGCTTTAGATGAATGAATTTTAGTATTTTAGAAAAAATCTTTAACAAATGCTCCCTGAGAGCTAACCAATCTATTAATTATGAAAAAATTGCTTTTTGTCTTATGCCTTGGCTTCATTTTTACTTCCTGTAAGAACAATTCAGAAAATAACACAGGAGAATCCGAAAAGCAGGATCTGCCACTACATGAAAAGATCGCTATGGCCAACGGCTTTAAAGAGTTCGACAGCATTAACAAAATCAGTTTCACTTTTAACGTGAAAGTGAACGACACCCTACGTTCAAGCAGAGAATGGCAATGGAATACCGAATCAGATGAAATTATGCTAACGGAAAGGGATACTACGATTACTTATACCAGAACAGACAGTATCCCTGATAACAAAAAAAGCATAGACCAGAAATTTATTAATGATACATACTGGTTATTATTCCCTTTTCAATTAGAATGGTCAACAGCAGATTTTAGTGAAGTCCAAACTGCAGAAGCTCCAATAAGCGGTAAAGAAATGCAGATGATCACCGTAAGTTATCCTTCAGAAGGAGGATATACTCCTGGGGATTCCTACGATATCTATTTTGATGATGATTATATGATCCAGGAATGGGTGTATAAATCTTCAGGAGGAAACAGAGAAATGGCTACTACCTGGGAAGATTACGAAGATTTCAAAGGAATTAAGATTGCAAAATCTCACAAATCCCCGGATGGCAGTTTCGAACTGTATTTCTCTGATATATCAGTAGAATAAAAAAATAAACTGCCTGTTGGATATTGGATCCGGCAGGCAAATTTTCCTTTATACTGCCTTTTGTTTGTTTAAAATTCCTTGCTTCAGAATCTGCCCAAATTGATACATATCTTCAAAGGAACAGTAAAAAGGAGCCGGCGCTAATCTTATTACATTAGGCTCACGCCAGTCGGTGATTACTCCCTGTTCCATCAGATAATTAAAAAGCTCCCTTCCTTCGCCATGTAGAAAAACAGATAGCTGGGTTCCTCGCTCAGCCTGGTTGGATGGGGTTATGATCTCAAAAGTACTTTCCACTTCCTTATCGATCTCATGTAGAATAAATTCCAGATAAGCCACTATTTTATCTCGTTTTTCTATAAGCGCTGGCATACCCACTTCGTCGAACATCTCCAGGGAAGCCAGATAAGGAGCTAGTGCAAGAACAGGTGCATTACTTATTTGCCAGGCATCAGCATTAGGTTCAGGCTGAAATTCGGGCTCCATAAGAAACCTTCTTTCCTTGTTATGACCCCACCAGCCCTCGAATCTAGGGATGTCCTTTTTATTATGATACTTCTTATTTATAAAGCAACCTGAAGCATTTCCGGGACCGGAATTCATATATTTATAACTACACCAGCCAGCAAAATCCACATCCCACTCACTTAATTTCAATTCGATGTTACCTGCAGCATGTGCAAGATCCCAACCTACAAAAGCACCCACCTCATGACCGGCTTTTGTGATCTCTTCCATATCGAATACCTGCCCGGTATAATAATTAACTCCTCCTATTAACACAAGAGCACACTCCTCTCCTACTTGATTTATTTTTGAGATAATATCTTCAGTCCTAAAATTGTTTTCACCTTCTCTCTTCTTAACTTCAACGATTACCTCAGAAGGATCATAACCATGGAATCTTACCTGACTGGCGATCATATATTGATCACTTGGAAAAGCTTTTTCCTCACAAATGATTTTGATCCTTTTACCCGAAGGCCTGTAAAAAGAAACCATCAAAAGATGAAGGTTTACCGTAAGGGTATTCATAACCGTAACCTCCTCAGGCTTAGCGCCGACTACTTTTGCAAGTTTTTCAGAAAATCTCTCATGATAATCCCACCACGATTTTTCCGCGTGAAAATGACCTTCCACACCCAGTTCAGCCCAATCATTCATAATCTCGTCCACGTATTTTCTTGCAGATTTAGGCTGAAGTCCTAAAGAATTTCCAACAAAGTAGATAACATTTTTTCCATTGACCTTAGGAAAGATAAATTCATCCCTGTATTTAGCCAGGCTATCCTTTTCGTCAAGCTTTCTGGCAAATTCTCTGGAATTCTCAAAAGTCATAATCCTTAATTTTTTGTAAAAATACGATTTCGTTTCTAAGAACTTAAATGGATTTAAAGCTTAAAATCTATAATATTGTAGAAACTTTCGATATGCATTTTTTACCTGAAGAAATTGATGAATACATAGTCTCCCATTCCGAAAAAGAACCGGAACTGCTTTATAAACTAAACCGGGAAACCAATCAAAAAATATTGCAACCTCGAATGTTAAGCGGGCACTATCAGGGAAGGATCCTTAGTCTGCTCTCTAAATTGGTTATGCCCGAAATTATTCTTGAGATAGGTACCTACACAGGCTATTCTGCCTTATGCCTTGCCGAAGGCCTTCGAAAGAATGGGATTTTGCACACTATAGACATCAATGAGGAATTGTTCGACTTTCAAAAAAAATATTTTGAAGCATCCGGTTTTGGAAACCAGATCAAACAGCATTTAGGAGATGCCACCAAAATCATCCCTAAAATAGATTCTAAATTTGACCTGGTGTTCATCGATGCAGATAAACCCAATTATCCTAAATATTTCGAGATCATTATAGAGAAAATGAATCCCGGAGGAGTAATCCTTTCCGATAATGTTTTATGGTCTGGAAAAGTAGTGGAAGAATTAAAAGAAGATGATGAATCCACTAAATCTTTGTTGGAATATAACAAATTACTCGTTGAAGATGAGCGATTGGAAACAGTAATTTTACCTGTAAGAGATGGCCTCACCATAAGTAGGGTTCGACCTTAAAACATTCTTCTTCCTGATTTTAAATAAAGCCTGTAGAACAGGAGAGCCATAAGAATCCCCACTACAGCTCCAACAAGAATATCCCCAGGATAATGAACTCCCACATAAATTCTGCTCATAACGAATAAAATGGGCCAGATATAAGCCAGATAGACGAATCTAGATTTATCCTGTAATACCATCACAAAAAAAGTAGTAGCTGCAAAAGAAGTAGAAGCATGTCCTGAGAAAAAGCTATAATTAGTGGGTTCCTGTAGTATCCTAACCAGGTCTATGAGCTCGGGTTCATTATTTGGACGTAACCTGTCTGCCATTTCTTTAACAACATTGGTCAAAACCCAGGTAGAAACGACCGTGGCCAGTAAAAAAAGACCCGTAAAAGAAGCTTTTCGCCAGTGATAGGCGAGAAAGATCAACAAGAAAAATAATAAGTAAAGTGGAATCCAGTGTCTCGGGTCTGTAACGTAGATCCAGAAAGCATCATATTGTTCTATACCCAGATTATTAAGATATACAAACAGCTCTCTGTCCCATTCTTTAATCTGTTCCCACATCGAAAGAGAAATTAAAATCGGCGTTTGACAGATCCGGTAACCTCTTCGATATCTTCTTTTACCTTATCGATCTCTCCTTTTACATCCTTTGTAAAATCGGTATCAATCCCCTGTTTTTCGGCGCTTTTCTGGATCTCGGTTTTAATATCGTTCGAGGCGTTTCGAATCGCCTTCATGCCCTTCCCTAATCCTCTGGCAATTTCAGGGATTTTATCTGCACCAAAGACCATTACCAGGATAAACATGATAAAGGCTATTTCAGCTCCACTAATGAATAAGGGTATTGTTTGCATAGCACGCAAATATAATTACAAATCTAGGTATAAAAAAAGCCGACTCGTTAAAGTCGGCTTAAATATTTTTAGGGGAATCTCCCTATCTATCAGAGCTGTCTTTGAATTCTTCGAACTCACTTTTATTCTCGGATTTTGGCCATGCATTGTTGGTAACATCCACATCTGCCGTTTCGAGGTCTGGATCTACCATAATCTTAGTGATCTCCTTTGTACTTGGGATAACCTTGCTTACAACCTGATCGTTCTTTCTCCAGATCTGTACTGGGTAAGTTATCTTTTCAGAAGTACCATCGGCATAAGACACCTCGATTATCAGCGGCATTACTAAACCTCCTGGTTTTTCGAATACGACCTGATAGAAATATTTTGGCGCTTTAAGGTTCTTTCTTTCCTCTTCACTAAAATTATCCATCACGTATTCCTGTAGCGTTTTTGAATTCTCCAATACTGACCCCTGCTTCATTCCTTCCTGGAATTCCTCATCTTCTTCGGTAACCACATACAGAGCATCTACCTCTTCAGCAGAAGTACCATATCGTTGGAGCAACTCTTTTCCTCGCTTGGTAGGAGTGTCGGTGACATAATATTTATTCACTTCACGAATTCCTATATCAACATTATCTGTAGTATAGAACCAACCTCTCCAGAACCAGTCAAGGTCCATACTCGAAGCATCTTCCATTGTTCTGAAGAAATCCTCAGGAGTAGGATGCTTAAACATCCATCTGTGAGAATAGGTTTTAAATGAATAGTCAAACAACTCTCTTCCCATTACGGTCTCGCGAAGAATATTTAATGCTGTGGCAGGTTTACCATAAGCATTGTTACCCAATTGATAAACCTCTTCAGGATTAGACATTATTGGAGCGATATATTCCTGGTTCCCTTTCATGTAGGGAACGATTTTATGCGGGGCACCTCTTCTTGAAGGATAATTATCCATTGGAGCAATAGCCTGTGGATATTCTTCTCCAAATTCTTGTTCTGCCATGTACTGCACAAAAGTATTGATCCCTTCATCCATCCATCCCCACTGGCGCTCATCTGAATTCACGATCATAGGGAAGAAATTATGCCCCACTTCATGGATGATCACGCTCATCATTCCGTATTTTACGCGGTCGCTGTAGGTTCCGTCCTCATTTGGCCTTC
>CAYWAB010000105.1:0-10210 GCA_964456105.1 uncultured Christiangramia sp.
ATCTTGAGAACAACAATGGAAGGGTTGGTACCTGGGGTATTTCTTATCCAGGATTCTATGCGACCTATTCACTCTTAAGCGGACATCCTGCTCTTAAAGCTGCTTCCCCGCAGGCAAGTATCGGTGATTTCTTTTTCGATGATTTTCATCATAACGGTGCATATCTTTTAAGCTACTGGCGAGCTACTTCAGTTTTTGGCTACCAGAAGGAAACTCCTGTGGATACAGCCTGGTACAACTTTCCGGATCTCGAGACACAAGACCAGTACCAGTTCTTTCTTGATGCAGGACCCTTAAGTAATCTGGATAAATATTATAAAGAGGATAATGAATTCTGGCAGCAATTAAAGGGACATCCTAATTATGATGAATTCTGGAGATCCCGGGGGATTGTCCAGCACATGAAGAACATCGAGCCGGCCGTGATGATCGTTGGCGGTTTATTTGATGCAGAAGATCTTTACGGCCCTTTTTCAATATATAAATCAATAGAAGAAAATAGTGATACATACAATAGTATCGTCTTCGGTCCCTGGAGTCACGGGGACTGGTCTCGCGAAAGAGGCAGACAGGCTGTAGGAAATGTCTATTTTGGAGATAGTATCTCAACCCATTTCCAAAAGGATTATGAAACTGAATTCTTTAATCATTTTCTCAAGGGAGACACTTCAGGAGAACCGGATCTTGCTGAAGCTCACATTTATGATACCGGACTTAGAAAATGGGATAATTATAATCAATGGCCTCCGAAAAATACTTCCACTTATACCTGGTATTTAGGTGATGACCAAAGTTTTACAGAGGAGCCAACAGCAAATAAAGAGGAGTTCATAAGCGACCCCGAAAAACCGGTTTCTTATAATAATGAAATCAAGGTAGTGTTTACTCCGAGGGAATATATGACCGGAGATCAAAGATTTGCAGCAAGAAGACCTGATGTGCTGGTCTTTGAATCTAATGTTCTGGAAGAAGATCTGAAATTAACAGGGCCAATAAAAGCTATGTTGAAGGTTGCTACTACAGGCACGGCAGCAGACTGGGTTGTAAAACTGATCGATGTCTATCCACCGGATGCAGAGAACTATGAGGAAACCATGCCCCATCTGAAGATGAGCAATTACCATATGATGGTACGAAGCGAGGTTATGCGTGGAAGATTTAGAAACAGTTTTGAGAATCCGGAGCCATTTGTTCCTAATAAAAAAACGGAGGTAGATCTTACGCTGCAAGGAGTAAATCATACCTTTAAAAAAGGCCATAAATTACAGATACAGATCCAAAGTACATGGTTTCCTTTGATCGACCTTAATCCTCAAACCTATGTAGAGAACATTTTTGAAGCTAAAGAAGAAGATTTCAAAAAACAGACGCATACCGTATTTGGAGATTCTGCAATTGAGTTCTCAGTTTTAGAAACGGAATGATAAACAACGTCCGGAGGTTTAAACCTTAAACGATAATTTTTTTTGAGTGTGATTGATAAATCTGATCTGAAGCTTATAGAGCTGGTCAACTCCAAAAGGAGCAGCCTGAAAATCCTGAATTTCGGCGCTAGTATCTTTTCCTTCAGGATTAAAAATAATAAAGGAAAGCTGATCGATGTGGTCGTTGGTCCAAAGGAGGCATCAGCATATATTACACAAGAATACAAGGAAGAGAATAAATGTTTTGGAGCAACGATAGGGCGGTACGCCGGAAGAATTTCAGGACCTGTCATTAAACTGGGAGGCAAAGAATATCCGCTCTCTGAAACCGAAAATGGTGTTCAGCTTCACGGTGGACAAAACGGATTCCAGTGTAAATTATGGGATATTGAGAAAGTTGAAAACGGTGTAGATCCATTCGTTGTTCTTTCCTATACCAGTGAAAATGGTGAGGAAGGATTTCCCGGTAAACTTCAGGTAAAAGCAAAATATCAGCTCACTGAGAATGATGAGGTCAAAATATCATATACTGCCACTACAGATAAAAGGACAGTTGTAAATATTACCAATCATTCTTATTTCAACCTAAATGGCCAGGGAAGTGTAAGTGACCATTTTTTACATGTAAATGCTCTGAAGATTCTGGAACTTGATGAAAAAAAGCTCCCGACAGGTAATCTAATTAAGGTTAAGGAAACTCCTAAAGAATTTAGTTCGAGTAAATTAATAGGTAACAGGGAGCTTGATGATGTGTTCGTCACAAAAAAAGGAGAAGAAACTCAAGCACAATTGTTTTCTCCTTTGAGTGGGATCAAAATGAGGCTAAGTAGCAACCAGCCTGCGCTGGTAGTATATTCCCCTGAGAGCCTGCCGGATAAATGGACCTATTCAAGTCCTATAGATTCCCAATATCCTGCAATTGCTCTGGAGGCTCAGAATTATCCGGATAGCCCTAATTTCAGAAATTTTCCATCGAGTGTCTTAAGACCAGGAGAAACCTACGAAAACAGGACTTGTTTTGCGTTTTCAGTAAAATAATATGACTAGAAAATAAATAATCTGAATTTTCAAGATTAAAATATATAATTCTATATTTAACCGAAAATTTAAGAAAATATTATGATTGGAATTCTTTCTTTCGTAGGTTTCACCGCACTGGTGGCAATTATAGCTTACATAGCTACCCGAACCACAGATGAATCTACCAGTGACGGTTACTTTTTAGGAGGAAGAAGTTTAACTGCCGGAGTAATTGCCGGTTCAGTTTTACTTACCAATCTATCCACAGAACAGATCGTAGGTCTTAACGGCCAGGCTTACAGTGAAGGAATTCTAGTTATGGCTTGGGAAACTCTTGCTGCTCTTGCTATTGTAGTAACTGCACTGTTTTTGCTGCCTCGATACCTTAAAGGAGGCTTAACTACTGTGCCACAGTTCCTTGAAAAACGTTTTGATAGAACCACAAAATCAATAGTTTCGGGACTTTTCCTTTCCGGGTATATGATTATTTTTCTTCCTATTGTTCTTTATTCAGGAAGTTTGGCGATCAGTACGATGTTCGATGTACCGGAAATGTTAGGCGTAAGTGATACTGCTGCCCTCTGGATTTGCGTATGGGGAATTGGGATCGTTGGTTCCATCTATGCGATTTTTGGAGGTTTAAAAGCGGTGGCCGTTTCAGATACAATCAACGCGATAGGTCTTCTTGTCGGAGGTTTGATGATCCCGGTTTTTGGATTAATGGCCATTGGTGACGGAGACATGCTTGCAGGATTAACAACCCTGGTGGATGCTAATCCTGAAAAATTTGATTCAATTGGCGGGCCGGATGCTTCGGTACCATTCTCGACCATATTTACTGGTATGATGCTGGTACAATTATTTTACTGGGGTACCAACCAGGCGATCATTCAGAGGGCCCTTGCAGCCAAAAACCTTAAGGAAGGTCAGAAAGGATTGATGCTGGCAGCTTTCATTAAAATATTAGGGCCTATCATTGTGGTTCTTCCAGGTATCATAGCCTGGCATATGTTCCAGGGTAATCTCGACAATGCAGATCAGGCCTATCCTGCGTTAGTCAATGAAGTATTGCCACCTGTTTTGGTAGGCTTTTTCGCGGCAGTACTTTTTGGAGCCATTCTGAGTTCTTTTAATTCGGCACTTAACTCCTCTGTCACACTTTTCGGAATAGACATTTATAAACATCATTTCAATTCTGAGGCTTCAGAGAGGGAAGTGGTAAAAAAAGGAAAGACCTTTGGGATATTTATAGCTATTGCTTCAATGTTTATCGCTCCGCTTATCGCGAATGCGCCGCAGGGACTTTTCGGATACCTGCAGGAAGTGAACGGATGTTACAGTATTCCTATTCTTACTATCGTAGTGGTGGGTTATCTTTCTAAAAGGATTCCGGCTATTGCTGCAAAAGTAGCTCTGTTCAGTGGTGTGGGTCTCTACCTTGTTTATTTAGGTTTAAAGTACTTTGTAGTTGGAGAGGATGCTTTACCTCATTACCTGCATGTAATGGCGATCCTGTTTGTGTTGAATATTGCTATCATGTATATTATTGGTAGGTTTAAGCCAAGACACGATAAGTTTATTCTAGAGCATACCAAGCAGGTGGATATCAGTCCGTGGAAATATGTCTTACCGGTTGGACTAGGTATTTGTGCGCTCGTTATTTTCGTTTACGTATATTTCGCACGGTAATAAAATCGGCGAAACAGAATGCGGGGTTTGACAGCTTATTTTTTTCTCAGCGATCTATTTTATTTCTTTAGATAATGTAAAGGAGAAAGCTCATTTAATCTTTCGGCTGCCTGTTCAGCCGTAATGTCTCTCTGGGGTCCCGCGAACATTTCGTATCCGACCATGAATTTTTTTACGGAAGCCGATCTAAGAAGAGGTGGATAAAAACTCATGTGGAAATGCCATTCCGGATATTCCTTACCATCGGTAGGGGCCTGGTGAATGCCGGAAGAATATGGAAAACTGGTTTCGAAAAGATTGTCGTATTTGATGGTCAGTTTTTTAGTAATTTCAGCATAGGCAATTTCTTCATCAGAATTTAACTGACCGATATGCTGAAGATGTCTTTTTGGGATAATCATCGCCTCGAATGGCCATATCGCCCAATAAGGTATCAGGACTACAAAATGATCGTTTTCTTCAAGAATTCTATCCCTAGCAGCAAGTTCCTGGTCCAGATAATCCCCTAAGAGACTTTTTTTATTTTTTGAATAATATTCTTTGAATTTCATTGATTTTTTAAGGATTTCGGCAGGGATTGAGGACTGGGACCAGATCTGGCCATGAGGGTGGGGATTGCTGCATCCCATTATAGCGCCTTTATTCTCAAAGATCTGGACATAATTGATATTGTCTTTGGAGCCCAGCTCTAAATACTCCTTTTTCCATAAACGGATCACTTTTGTGATATCCTCAACTCCCATAAGAGGAAGTGTAAGAGAATGATCTGGAGAAAAGCAGACTACCTTACAGAGACCCTTCTCACTTTCTGCTTTTAACAAACCTTCATTTAAATTGATCTCAGGGGTGTCCGGCAGCAGCGCAGAAAAATCATTAACGAAACTAAAGGGTTCCTTATAATCAGGATTTACTTGCCCTCCAGCCCGGCTATTACCAGGACACAGGTAACAGGATTCATCATAGGTCTCTTTTTTGATACTCTTGTTTTCCTCGGTTTTTCCTTGCCATGGACGTTTAGTTCGGTGAGGAGACACTAAGATCCATTCCCCTGTTAATATATTATATCGTCTATGCGGAATATTGTTCAGTTCTTTTTTCATGGTTTAATGCTTAGCTATTTCAGTTCCTTTTCCGGTAGAAACACTGATGGCATCCAGTTTAATATTGAATTCATTGAAATAGGCTTCAGAAATTTCCTCTATATAGGATTCAATTTTATCTTCCTCGATGAGGTTTATTGTGCAGCCACCAAAACCGCCTCCCATCATCCTCGAGCCATATACAAAGCTTTTTTCCCTGGAGTAATCCACCAGGAAGTTAAGTTCTTTGCAGCTTACCTCATAGTTCTTCTGAAGGCCCAGGTGAGAGGAATACATCAGATGTCCGAACCTTCTTAATTTGCCTTCCTCTAAGGCTTTCGAAGCGTCTTTTACCCTTTGATTTTCTTTGATTACATATTCGCATCTTTTCAAAGCAATGTAAGACAGGGAATTTTGATGCTCCCTTAGCATATCCATATTCACATCTCTTAGCGAATCAATTTCAGGATAGGATTTTTTAATAGTGGTTACTGCGTCTTCGCATTCCTTACGACGATTGTTATAGTCGCTATCTGCAAGCTTGTGAGAAACATTGGTATTTAATAATAGAAGTTTGCAATTCCTGAAATTTGCCGGAATAAATTGTGCCTCTAAACTTTGACAATCGAGAACTATGATGTGATCTTTTTTGCTCATTACAGAGGCGTACTGATCCATTATCCCACAGTTTGAACCCACAAAATTATTCTCGGCTCTTTGGGAAATCCTGACAATATCAAGTTTTGATAAACCTAAATCGAATAAGGTATTTAGACCTCCAGCCAGGCCACATTCTAATGCGGCTGAAGAACTTATTCCGGCTCCGACAGGTAGTTCACTTTTTATGATGCAATCAAAACCTTCCAAAATAAGACCAGATTTCCTTAACTCTTCGATCACTCCAAGAATATAATCGGGCCACTCATTTGTCTTTCCAAATTTTCGATTGAGTTGAAATTCGAATCCTTTGGCAAAAGTCTCACTATAAATCCTGCAGAAATTCTCGGTATCGTTTTTCCGGAACCTGAAAAAGATCTTCCGGTCTATTGCGGCAGGCATAACAAATCCTTCATTATAATCTGTGTGTTCACCAATAAGGTTTATTCTGCCCGGAGATGCTACAGTTACTTCAGACTTAAAATCGCTGAGCGAAGATGGTAATTGGTCAAAATTTCTAAACGAATTATTCATTTCTTAATTGAAAATTGAATATCCAAAGATAATAAATGTAAAAAATACATTCATTTTCATTATCACAATTTTTCTAAATCTTTATCTTTATCAAAAAAAGAGCGACTATGTCCTATAAATTAGAGGATCTCTACCAGGTAAAGGAAAAGATGTATGTGGCGATCGACTGCATAATTTTTGGGTTTCATCAAGGAAAACTTAAGCTCTTGCTTTTTAAGAGAAGAGTAGAGCCGTTGAAAGGGGAGTGGTCGTTAATCGGAAGCTTCGTTAGGCTTGAGGAAGATCTTGACGTGGCATCAAAAAGAGTTTTAAGGGAAACCACCGGGCTGGAAAATGTTTATATGCAGCAATTAAAATGTTACGGTAAAAAGGACCGTGACCCTGGTTATCGATGCATATCCATTGCTCAGTATTCTTTGATCCGTATCGATGATTATGATGAGGAGCTTGTGGAAAAGCATGGTGCTCACTGGTTTGAGATCAATGAACTCCCCGATCTTATTCTTGACCATAAAGAAATGGTAGACGATGCTATGGCACAACTGAAACTTAATGCCAGGTATAAACCCATCGGTTTTGAACTTTTGCCCGAAAAATTCACCATCCCGCAACTCCAGCAGTTATATGAGGCCATTTATCAAAAAGAACTGGATCCTCGTAACTTCCGAAAAAAAGTGCTTTCACTTAACGTATTAAGGAAGCTTGAGGAAAAGGATAAAAGTACCAGTAAAAGAGGTGCATTTCTATACCAGTTTGATTACGATAATTACCAAAAACTTCTAAAGTCGGGATACAACTTTGAAATAGCCTAAATTATCTCCGAAATATTAATTGTATATTTTACATTTATTATTAAATTTAAACAGTTAATTCAGTTTCAACATGAAAAGAAGGAATGCCATTAAAAGTATAGGCCTTAGCGCTGGTTTATTAGGTATTGCTGGAATATCCAGAATAACCGGTTCGGAAATTGGGACAGAAGTTTTAAGCGGATTTACGGGTTCAAAAATAAATCATTCCGTATGCCGATGGTGCTATCAGGATATCCCACTTGGTGAATTTGCCAGGTCATGTGCAGCGATGGGAATCAAGGGAATTGATCTTCTGAAACCTTCCGAGTGGGAAGTAGTCGAAAAAGAAGGTCTTGTCTGTTCAATGGCAACCGATACTTTCGCAAGTATTCCAGATGGATTCAATCATCCCTCCAATCATGAAAAACTTCAGGAGGAATATCGCGGACTTATAAGAAAAGCAGCTGAACATAATATCAAGAACGTTATCTGCTTCTCGGGAAACAGAAAGGGAATGGACGATGAAACTGGAATTCAGAATTGTGTAACCGGACTTACTCCCTTGCTGGATTATGCGGCCGAATTAGATGTTACTCTTGTTATGGAACTACTTAACAGTAAAGTGGACCATAAAGATTATATGTGTGACAATACCAAATGGGGTGTTTCACTTGCTAAAGCGTTAAACCGAAAGAACTTCAAATTGCTTTACGATATCTACCATATGCAGATCATGGAAGGAGATGTGATTAGGACGATCAGGAATAATCATGAATATATAAGTCATTATCACACAGGAGGTGTTCCAGGAAGACATGAGATCAATGACTCTCAGGAACTCAATTATCCTGCGATTATGAAAGCGATATATGAAACCGGTTTTGATGGGTTCGTGGCCCAGGAATTCATCCCTACTTATGATGATAAATTAGCGGCCTTGAAAGAAGGTATAGCCATCTGTACTATTTAATACATAATTCAGAATGAAAAACTTAAAAATCAGCCTAAGCCTGATCATATTCTCTATTTTTCTATTTAGTTCAACGATCATAAATGCACAAACTACAAAGAAGGGGGATGTGTATGTTGATGATGAAGGAGTTATGCGATGGGGACATGACGATGAAGAAGTCCGTGGATTCGGAGTGAATTATTCAGTACCATTTGCACATGCCTATAGATCAGCCCAAAAAAAGGGGATAGATGTAAAAGCTGAGATCGATAAGGATGTCTATCATTTTACCAGGCTGGGCTTTGATCTGTACAGGTTGCACGTTTGGGATACAGAAATAAGTGATGAAAAGGGTAATCTCCTGGAAAACGAACACCTGGAAACCTTTGATTACCTATTAAAACAACTAAAGGACAATAACATCAATTTCGTAATAACTCCTATAGCTTACTGGGGTAATGGATGGCCTGAGCCCGACGAAGATACTCCGGGATTCTCTGATAAGTATGGAAAGGAGAATAGCCTTACTAATCCTGAAGCAATAAAAGCCCAGCAGAACTATCTTACCCAATTCCTTAACCATGTAAATCCTTATACAGGGGTTGCCTACAAAAGTGAGCCTAACCTTATAGCCTTCGAGGTAAGTAACGAGCCACACCACAGGGGAAGTCCTGAAGAGGTTACTGAATTCATTAATAAGATGGTTTCAGCTATGAGAAGTACAGGCACGAAAAAACCTATTTTCTATAATGTTAGTCATAGTGTTCATCTTGCAGAAGCTTATTTTGAGGCTGATATCCAGGGAGGAACCTTTCAATGGTATCCAACCGGTCTTGGTTTTCAGCAGGAACTTGAAGGGAATTTATTACCTAATGTAAATGATTATAATATTCCTTTTGATGAGGTACTAAGGGAAAATAATAAAGCCAAGCTTGTTTATGAGTTTGATGCAGCAGATGTGAATAAATCTTACATGTATCCGGCGATGGCACGTAGTTTTAGAGAAGCTGGAATACAAATAGCCACCCATTTCGCCTATGACCCGACTTTCCTGGCTTATGCCAATACAGAGTATAACACGCATTACATGAACCTAAATTATACTCCGCACAAAGCTCTTGGTTTAATGATCGCTTCGGAGATTTTTCATCAGGTAGAGCTGGGAAAAGATCTTGGAACCTATCCAGATAATCTGGAATTTGGAGATTTTAAGATCAGTTACGAAGGTGATATGGCCACTTATAATTCTGGAGAAAAATTCATTTACACCAACACGAATTCTATTACTCCAAAAAGCAGTTCAGAATTGAAGAAAATTGCCGGGCACGGTAATTCAAAAATCGTTAAATACGAAGGAAAGGGTGCTTATTTTCTTGATAAGCTGGATGAAGGAGTGTGGAGACTTGAAGTAATGCCTGATCCAATCCTGATACGTAATCCTTTTGGGAGTAACAGTTTGGAAAAAACTGTTACTGTAATAAGCTGGACATCAAATTTAATGACATTAAACCTGACTGATCTAGGGAATAATTTTCAGGTTACCGGTATAAACCCAGGTAATGATTTTTCAACCAAAGCAGACTCAAATAGCTTTAAAATATCTCCCGGGACTTATCTACTTGCAAAAGATGAGGCTAGATTTGAAATTGCTGAACTTGATGAAAAGAAAAGCTTTGATATCAAAAGATTTGAAGCAAAAGAAAGTACGGTGGACCAAACTTATCTTGTTCATAATCCATTGAAACGAGTTGAAGCAGGAGATTCCTTTGAAATTGATGTTACTGCAGTATCCAATGAAAAGATTCAGAAGATCGACGCATGGTTTAGAAACGGAAATTCCTATGATTCAGTAGAACTTACGGCCAAAAACAACTATGATTATACTGTTGAGGTTCCTGAAAAATTACTGAAAAATGGATTTTTAAGGTACAGAATTATAGTATCTACAGAAGATAATAATTATACTTTTCCGGGAGGAGTGATCGGCAGTCCTTCAGACTGGGATTTTTATAGTAGTGAATTTTTCGAAACAAGAGTCGAAGTTAAGGAAGATCCGGTCTATTT
>CAYWAB010000106.1:0-10182 GCA_964456105.1 uncultured Christiangramia sp.
TGATCGTAAAAGTCCGGGGTAGAATTCACCATTCCGTGTACCTTGACAAACTGCTTGATATTACTCAGGTCTCCACATGCCATTTTCAGAGTGGCAATTATTCCTATCCCGGTTTCTCTTGCCGCAGCATATCCTTCTTCCACACTTAGGTCTTTTCCTAATTTCCCCCTTATATCGCTACCGTCTCCAGCCAGGAATAAAAGGTTGCCAACCCTTTTCCATTTAACGTAGTTGGCTACCGGAGCCGTAACTTCGGGTAAGGTGATATCCAATTCTTTTAATTTCTCCTCAGGAGTCTGCCCGTAGGCTATAACCGAAAACAAAAGAAGCGTACTTACAATAATGAGATTTTTCATAAGCTGGGATTTTAAAATTATTTTTCCATCAGCATCACAGCTGCCATGGTTTCTATTCCTTCAAATAAATTCTTAAGTCTAATGTTTTCATTTTCCGCATGCTGATTATTATCATGATTTGCAATTGGAAGGGTTATAGTTTCAGCATTTAGATATTTTTCAATCAAATATAAAGGCAGACTACCGCCCATTGTGGGTTGTATCACAAGCTTTTCCGAAGTCGAAGATTTCACCGCTTTAATCACCTTCTTGGCAATTGGGAGATCCAGTGAAGTTCTTTGTGCATTATAACCTTCGTCGGCCTCTATTAAAATTATTTTTTCATAAGTGGCTCTTTCCTCATCTGTCGGTTCAGAATTTACGATATGGTATCCTTGCTTTTTTATGTGGGAAATAACTTTTTCCTGTTGGCGTTTCCAATCGTTTCCTAATACCAGTCTCAGGTCTAAAACCGCTGTAGCATAAGTGGGAATCTGGTTTGAAGCCATCGCTCCAACATTTCCACTTTTCATTCCATTAATATTCAGAGAGGGAAGGTTTATCGCTTCCCCAAGATTCTTACCTTTTATTTCACTCGTTTTGATACCCAGTTCCTTCATCATTTGATCTTCTACTGAGGGCACCTCATTTAAAGCCTGTTTTTCAGTTTGAATAAGTTCTGCAACATCATCATAAAAGCCTTCGATGGTTACCATACCAGATTCATCCTTCATGGAAGCCAGTAATTCGGCCATCATCAAAGCGGGATTGGGAGCCCAGTTTCCATAATGTCCACTATGGAGTGGATTCTTGGGCCCGTAAATTGTTAAATGCATATTGGTGTCCCCCCTAACCCCAAATACGATCTGCTTATTTCCTGATTGATGTACCGGGCCGTCACAAATAATCCAGAGTTTAGATTTGAGCAAACCGGAATTTTTTTCCAGTATTTCATCCAGATGCGGAGATCCTGCCTCTTCTTCTCCTTCAAAAAAGAATTTCAGATTATACTTTGGTTTCAAGCCGTTTCTTCTGATCGCTTCGTAGGCATTTAAAATGGCAAAAACTCCTGCTTTATCGTCAGATGCACTCCGGGAATAGATTCTCCAGTTGCCTGGAATGGATTCAGGAATTTCAGAAAATGGAATTTCGGTGGGATTTTCATCGATGCGCCCGGTAAATAGTTTTGGCTGGAAGGGATCCAGTCTTTTATCCCATTGTGTCGGGTTCGTGGGTTGTCCATCGTAATGTGCATAGAATATTAGACTTTCTTCTGCTCCGGGTACAAGTACCTCTCCATAAACAGATGGAGTAACACCTGGAGTGGTGGCTTCCAGAAGCTGAATATTATTAATTCCCCTTTCCTTCATCATTTCCATGATGAACTCGGCATTTCGCTCTAAACCGGGCTGATCTGTAGTTACATTGGGTATAGTAAGGAATTCTTTGTATTGTTTTAATAAGGAAGCTTTATGACTGGAAGTGTATTTACTTATTTTTTTTACGCTTTCTTGCTGGGTTTGGGAGAAGCTGAGGTAGCCGCAAAGGACCAAAATGAGTAATGGGATTTTCTTCATGGTATTTATTTAATATCCAAGATACTAAATAAATACCCTAAGTCTTATTCAGTCCTTAAGATAAATCCTCTCTTGTGAAGGTTCTCTATTTTGATATCAGGATCTTTACTCAGGTATTTTCTTAACCTCGAAACAAAAACGTTCAAGCTCTTTTTATTGAAGTAATCGTTCTTTCCCCAAATTTTATTCAGGATATCCTTGTCTGTGCATAATTTGTTCTTGTTAAGAGCCAGGTGTTTTAAGAGATCGCTTTCCCTGCTGGTAAGATGCACGGAATCTCCCTCGAAAGTGAGTTCCTGAGTGGCAGGATTGAATTCGTATTTTCCTATGCTGAAGTTTTTTTTCTCTATTGTAGTTACCTGGGGTTTTATTATCCTTGATAGCAGCGCCTCGATTCTTGCCACAAGCTCCTCCTCATCTATTGGTTTTTTGAGATAATCTACGGCTCCAGCAGCAAAACCTTTAAGGACGTCGACTTTTAATGAGCGTGCAGTAAGGAATATAAAAGGAAGATTTGGAGAAGAGAATTTTAATTTTTCAGCCAGATCAAACCCATCCATATCCGGTAACATGATATCAAGTATGGCGAGATCATAAGTGTTCTTTTCAAGGGCCTTAACACATTGCTCCCCAGTCTGTGCCCAGGTAACCTTAAAACCTTTTAATTGGAGATATTCGGTAAGCAGATAACCTAGAGAGGTGTCGTCTTCTGCAAGGATCAAATTATGATTATTATGATGCATGATATAATGGTATGATTAAAGAAATACTGGTGCCTTTATCTTTTTCGCTCTCTACTTCAATTTTTCCTTTATGAAGTTTCATGATCTTTTTTACGTAGCTAAGTCCAAGCCCATATCCTTTTACTTTGTGGTTATTTCCTTCGGAAACCCTGTAGAATTTCTCAAAAATACGATCCTTATCTTTTTTGTCTAAGCCAATTCCATTGTCAACTATGCTAATGCGAAGATTTTTTGATTCTCGTTTGGCCTTAAGTTCAATGATTGGTTCTGCCGAATATTTTCTGGCATTGTCCAGTATATTATTGAGAGCATTCTCCAGATGTGCAACCTGTGCTTTCACAGTATACGGCCCGGGTTCTAATCGATAAGTAAAGCGTACATCTTCCATATTCGAAAGCAATCGGAACTCTTCACATAATGTTTCAAGATATGGCTTTAAGTCTGTTTTTTCCAGTGCGAAGACATTCTTTTTCGATTCAAGGCTTGCGAGCTCTAGCACTTGGTCAATATGTTTTTTTAGACGCTCCACTTGTTTTCGAATATGTTGAACCACTGCCGGTTGTTCTCCTTTTTCCTCAAGGATCTTGGTAGCCAGACCTATGGAGAATACAGGAGTTTTGAGTTCATGGGTTAGATTATTGATAAATTCATTAGTGGTAGTAATTACTGAACTCTGCCAGTAAAAAGATTTAAGTACCCAGATAACGACAAAGATAATTGCTGTCATAAAGATCAGGCTGGGAATGGTTAGTCCGCTCAACTGGGAAATAAAATAAGAATTAAGGTCTTCAAATTTCAATTCCAGGATCAATCTCTTTTGGACCAGTCCGGGAAGATACCCGTTAAGCGGAATAGGGTAATTGATAATGGATTCCTTATTGGCAAAAGTTTTTTCAGAAGTAAGATATTCTGTACTGTCCCTAGCAGTGAGTGCATAAGAGAATTCGTTATCTATCCCGTTGGTTGCAAGTTTCTCCCTTAAGAAGTCCTGTAAATAGAAACTGGAAGCATCCTGAACACTGTCTAAACTAAGTTTAAAATATTCTTCGTTAGTTATCGCTTTTCCTAAGAGAAAGGTAAGTCTGTTTTCATTGGAAAGGCCACTGCTAATTTCCTGACCGGCATTTACCAGTTTTTGATTGAATTGTACCTTGGCTAGATTTAATCCTATACGCAAATATTGGTACTGCACAACGAACAGCCCAATCACTGAAACTATAAAAACAGCAATATATATTTTTCTTTTGTTCACAGTATTATCCAATATTAGGCAAAAAATTGGATAAGAAGAGCATATTTTATTCGGGATTAATTTACTTAACTTTCCATTAATTCCTTGGTCCAGGGTAGAGAAGAAGGCTTTTTTAAGATAACTGTTTTTAATTTTTAATCACAGCTGCCTGGTAGGAGTAAAAAATATATCTGCTTAGATAGAAGATGAATTATAGGTTCAATAAGGATTACGCTTCATAGATTTCACTGCATGATTTGTGATGCCCTTTTTTATTAAAGATTTTGGAATTTAATCTTCATCCATCCCAAGGCTTCGCTTGTGATCTAAAAGGTTGTATTTTACGCATTCTTCTATTTCTCCAAGCCTCACGCGATAACATCCTTTACGAACGTAACACTGCCCTTTAAGGAATAATTTGGTGGTAATATCCAGATCTACTCTTTTTCCATAAACACGACTATTTAGATAATAGTTGAACTTGATGTTTTCTTTTCCTACCAGCGGTTTTCCTGCATTTTTAGGAATATGAAGGTGTTCCCCGAGTTTCTCGAAATTCATGTTAGGTTGTTTTGATGATTAGGTACTTAATAAGATAAGCATAGTTGTCCAAAATCATTAACTCAATTGGAATTTTTTAGGATACAAATGATTGAAATACAGTGCTTAGTATTTTTTGCTTCCTCAGGTTCAGGTTCGGTTCATTTCATGAAGAATTCAATTAAAAATTTTATAAATGAAATTTTAAGCTCATCTTTACTTTAAATCGATAATTATCTTTCAACAAAAAAAGAATGAGCTTTAGAAACTTGTTTGATTTTCTCCGTGAACTTAACCGAAACAATCAAAAGGAATGGATGGACGAACATCGTAAGGAATATGAAGAGGTTAGGGATTTTTATATTGACTGGCTCAATCAAATGGATATACGGCTTTCAAAAATAGATCCAGAGTATTCTCCAACCACCGGAAAACAGGCTATCAACAGGATCAATAATAATCTTTTATTCCATCCAGATAAACCTGTTTACAAAGACCATTTTGGAGCAGGTCTTGATAAAGAACAGGGAAAGGGAGACTTTTATATCCATATCGGTATAAATGAAAGCTTTGTAGCCGGCGGTTTTTATAAGCCTCCAAAAGAAAAACTGGATAGTATAAGGGCGGCAATAGACTATAATGGGGAAAAGCTAAAAAAGATCTTGAATAAAAAATCATTTAAGGATACTTTCGATTTGATTGAGGACGATAAACTGAAAACTTCACCTAAAGGCTATTCTACGGATCATCCGCATATCGATCTTCTCAGAAATAAGAGTTTTGCAGTGATGCATAACTTAACACAAAAGGAGATCATGGGTGACGATTTTCAGGATAAAGTCGTCATACTCTACAAAGAAATGTTACCTTTTAGGAAATACCTAAATAAAGCAGTAAGCGTTTAGCTATGGAAAATGAGCTTAAAAAATATATCAGGGAGATACCGAATTTTCCCAAGCAGGGGATAGGATATAAGGATATAACGCCTTTGTTGCTAGATCCCGAGATAATGAAAAAAGCGATAGATCTTTTTATTGAGAACCTGGCTGATAAGGATATCCAAAAGGTAGTAGGAATAGAATCAAGAGGTTTTTTCTTTGCTACTCTACTTGCCCAGAGACTGAACGCAGGCTTTGTTCCGGTTAGGAAACCGGGTAAACTTCCATACAAAACTCATGTAGAAACCTACAAGCTCGAATATGGAATAGATACCCTTGAGATTCACGAAGATGCGATCAAAAAAGGTGAAAAAGTACTTCTTCATGACGATGTGCTTGCTACTGGAGGTACTGCAGATGCAGCTTGTAAACTGATAGAAAAATGCGGAGGGAAGATAGTCCATTGTAATTTCCTTGTAGAATTAAGCTTTTTGAATGGCCGTAGAAGGTTGGATTCTTATGAAGTTAATTCGCTTATTTCTTATTGATATTAAATTATTTTCGAGTTAGACAATATTGGTTTATTTAATCAAGGGAGTTTTTAGTGACCCATAACTTCCAGCCAATGATGGCCATCTGAAGCTTACTTGCCTTTTGAAGGTCTAGTCGTTTTTTGGTATAACTGGGAAGAAATTTCTTATTGAACTTCGCTAATGCCTTGAAAATTGCTTTTTTCATATTAAAAGTGGGATTCGATCAAATATACCAATTAATTGAATTTTAGATTATAAGACTATTATAAAATGAAAAGGGATCCTGGCTGGGATCCCTATTAGAGGTAATTCAAATTTCTTTGGCTTAATCTTTAGAACTGGTAATTATAGGATTACCATTTTTAATACCTACATAAATATTAGGAATTCCATCGGTTCCGCTAAACTGGGCTGAACTGACCTGTTTTCCATTACGGTTATTGGAAATCCTGATTTCAGTGATCTGGCCGTCATTTCTGGAAACATTCTCCAGTTCCATGTTCATTCCTGTTTTTTCATTCAATTCTTTCTTGGCAGCCTCCAGTTCTTCATTGGTCATTCCGGCGTGAATTTTTATAAGGGCATCTTTACTTACATTAATTGCTTTAGTATTGATCTCGATAGCTCCAAATCTGGCTTTATCCCCATATTTTGTAATAGCTGAATCCCCTTTATAGACCCTGATATTCTTGATCTCAGAGGGCGATATGGCATTCGAATTCAAACTTCTGCCTTTTATCTCACCATTAATTATATAAATTGGACCCTCAGTGGAATCCATCATTATATGAATTCTTTCCGCTCTTTGCTTATTTTTATTTCTCTCAATTTCAGAATAACCAATTAATTTTTGAGCTTTTAGGACATGTATCGTTTCAGGGTCTTCCACATCTTTTTTTATCCTATATCCATAGGCTGCGTGATTACTGTCCTTCGTAAAAACCCTTTTTGCGCCCATATCAGAATCGATGATCAACAACTTTTCCCTGTCCTTTACAGGTTTGAAGCTTTGGGTATTCATTGGACTATCTGAAGCCCTTATGGATAAAAAGACAGGTTTGCCATTTTCTCCTACTTTTATGAAATTTCTGTCAAAGCTCTGTCCTCCGGTTTTAAGTGAACCTAGCTCTTTCTTAAAGTTTTTCACGATCTCTCCATCTGGAATTATTATGGCACCATTAGAGGCTTCATCACCATACAGGTTTGTAGCCTCTTCTCCGTTTAAGGTTTTTACTCCAGAGCTATATTTGATATGCTTATTTTTTAATTTTTTAGATCTGTATTTCTCTCCCTTGATTATATAAAGCGGATTTTCTTCCAGTTTATTCAAATGAGCTGAATTGATGGAATGAGCGTAGCCGTGTGAGGTCATTTCGCTTGTTGCTTCTACATCCTTGAAACCGATACCTTCCTCATTACGGTAGAACTTAAAAGATTTGATGCCATCACTATTAGATCTAGTCATGTTTCCGTTGTTACCGGTTTGCTTATCTACAAAGCTGAAATCGATGGAAGTGATCTTTCCGTTTTCAAATTTCAAATTATCGAAACTCACTTCAATATTTCGCTCTTCAAGAAATTTCTTTAATTTTTCAAGCGATTCAGGGGTCGTAGTTGGTGTAATGGTAACTGAAACTCCGGTCTCCTGATGTAATACGGAGGTTTGGTCATTTTCAGTCTGGACAATATGTGCCTCGGTTTTTACATTCCATAAAAGCATGAACGCCAGAAGAAATGGCATGATTATCCCTAATTTCCATGGGGATGAATTTTTGGTACTTCTTTGATTTAACATGAGTATTCGTTTTTTGATGAATGATTGATAAAAATGATTAGTAAGTGCTGGTTTCAGATTTGCGATGGAAACCTTAACCAGTGCATGTTGATAATCTTTGATCTCTGCGCTATCCTGAACTGTTTCCTTGTCTGCAATAAACTCAAGATTCTGTTCTATTGCTCTTTTGTAAAACCAGATAAGTGGATTGAACCAGAGCAGGCATTGAACAAAGTTGATTATGAGTATATCCAGGGAATGGAATTGAGAGGCATGAACCTTTTCGTGTTGTAGGATAAGTTTCAGGTCCTTTTCTGAATGTATCTCAGGGTTATAAACTATATAATTAAAGAATGAAAATGGTAATTGATCTTTTTCAATTTTGATATATCTGAATTCCGAATCGCTTTCAATGCCAGAGCTAATAATTATTCTAAAAACGCTAAGCAGCTGTATAAAAAAGCGTAGTAGAAAGAAACCGGTAATGATCAAATAGATGATGCCGGCTATTTGCCACCAGTCGGTGGGAGCCTCTAATGGCATGGCATTGGGCATCGGTACCTGTTGCAGGTTATCCAGGTTTACGGGCACCGGAGTAGCTTCCACATAGACTTTTTTAGTGAAATAAATACCTGGAAGAATTGCTGAAAGGAATAATCCGGAAATCAGGAATTTTCGATGTAGTTCAAAGGAGGTGTCCCTTTTTAATACTAAAATGTAGCATAAAAAGAAAATTCCGGTGAGTGCCGCAGCCTTAAATAGATAAATTAGAACGCTTTCCATTACTTCTTTCCTTTTTCTATGATTTCTAATATCTCCCTCAACTCTTCAGAACTTATCTTTTCTTCTTTCGCAAAATAGGAGACCACGTTCTTAAATGAATTGTCAAAAAAACGTTTCGTCGCCATATTCATGAACTGCTGCCTGTACTTTTCCTTGCTAACTACTGGATAATATTGATGGGTTTTCCCATAAGCCTTATGAGAAACATAGCCTTTTTCCTCCAGGTTCCTGATGATCGTTGATACTGTGTTATAATGTAATTTCTGGTCTTCCAGTTCTGGAAGTACTTCCTTCACGAATGCCTTTTCAAGATCCCAGAGCACTCTCATGATCTCCTCTTCTTTGTTGGTCAGTTTTTCCATAATCGGGAAAGCTTTATAATTGATTTTTCAAATATAACGAAAAAAATAGTTTATAAACTATAAAAATAGTTGAAATTTTTTCAGAGTTCCTTTCTGACCTATTTCTATTATATTCGCACAAAAATTGTTCATGAGCATTCTTTTCTTACTTTTAGGCTTTGTTTTACTGGTGGTAGGAGGCGAGTTTCTCGTTCGGTCTTCCGTGGCTCTTTCACTAAAACTGGATATTTCCAGAATGGTGATCGGTCTTACCATAGTGTCATTTGCCACTTCTGCTCCTGAATTGCTTGTTAGTCTGCAAGCGGCGATAGCCGGTTTTTCCGACATTTCTCTTGGTAACGTGATCGGTTCAAATATCGCGAATATTGGCCTTGTCCTTGGATTGACGGCGATGGTTTCTCCATTAATGGTGGACCGGGACTTCTTCCGAATCAACTGGCCGGTGATGATGATATTTTCCATTGCACTTTATTATTTCCTTTATAATAATTATGAATTGGGAAGACTGGAAGGTTCCGCTTTGCTGGTAGGACTGGGCATTTATCTCTTTTTACTGATCAAAAGATCAAGAAGAAAAGACAATATAATCGTCGAGGAGGTGGATGTCTCTCTAAAGGAAGTGAGCGGTTTTAAAACAGGAATCTGGTTGCTCATAGGTATTTTCGCTTTGTGGGGTGGTTCCGAACTACTGGTTAAAGGAGCGGTAGGTTTGGCTACTAGGTTAGGCATCAGCGAAAGAGTAATTTCGGTTACCGTAATCGCAGTGGGAACCAGTGTTCCAGAATTGGCTGCCTCTCTTATAGCGGCGATAAAAAAAGAAAAGGCTTTGTCCCTGGGAAATTTAATTGGATCTAATATTTTTAATATCGCCTCAGTTCTTGGGCTTACTGCACTTATTAAGCCCATATCGATACAATCGCAGGAGATACTTTCCAACGATCTCTTCTGGATGCTCGGAATTGCTTTTATTCTTTTGCCTCTGCTGTTTATTCCAAAATTCTCCAGAATAGGACGAAAAGAAGGTTTTTTCCTGATTCTTGCCTATTCAATTTTCCTAGTTTCCACGCTGATATAGCCGTAACACTTACCAGTAATTTTCTGGGAAAACGTATCCTTAAGTTTTATAATTACCTGATGTGATGGTTCAGCCGGATATGTGATGATTTTCTTTTGCTTCAAGTTCGGATAGGAATCACGGATCCTCTTTTTTGTCATATTCGAAAATATTCTTGAATTGGGTTTTATCACAGAGGCTATTTAATAAGGGGTATCTTGTTTAAAAAGACAAAATAATTTTTAAATAGCCCTAAAAAAAACGAGGTTAATTTTCTTGAAATGTAATTTTTAAGACCATGACCCATAAAATTTCAATACATATATGTTATATTCGCAACTTCAAATAAGAGGATTTTGTTAATCCTGATTG
>CAYWAB010000107.1:0-9974 GCA_964456105.1 uncultured Christiangramia sp.
TAGAGTGGTATATGACATCAGTTCAAAACCACCAGCAACCATAGAATGGGAATAATAGAAGCCATTTTAAACTAAATAGATTCAAATGAAATACCTATTTGTAATATGCTTTCTTTTTCAAATTTTTACTTGTACGGCAAATGCACAGGCTTATAAGTATCACACTGTAAAAAAGGGAGAAACTGTTTTCAGTATATCTCAGAATTATAATATTGAGGAAGAAGATATTTACAAGTTCAATCCTGATGCAAAGAATGGTATTGGAGTCAATGAAAAATTGGTTATTCCTATTTCCGAGAATAGTAATTCAGAGCCATCACTTTCAAATACCCAGTTTAGAGAACATGAGGTAAAAAAGAAAGAAACATTATACAGTCTTTCAAAGCAATACAATGTAGAGATAGATCAGATCAAGCGGTATAACAAAGAATTATACTCGAGGGAACTTCAAACCGGGGAGATCGTTAAGATTCCGCTTTCGACCTCTGAAGTCGCAAAGGAGAAAGAATCCTCACCATCAAAACCACAGGATAAACCTGTACAAATAACCAGTACAAGGGAACATATTGTCCTGCCTAAGGAAACCAAATACGGTATTGCAAGGAAATATGGAATGACTGTCAAGGAACTTGAGGCATTGAATCCAAAAATCGATGAATTGCAACCGGGAATGATGATTCGCGTTGGTACTGAGGTCCTGGAGGATGAACCGGTAATTATTACTGACGAGCGTTTTCGATTTCATGAGGTGCAGCCAAAAGAGACCCTTTTCAGTTTATCAAAGCATTTTGGGGTTAGTCAGGATTCCATAGTTAGATTAAATCCGGCTCTAGCAAGTGGATTAAAATCTGGTATGGTCCTTAAAGTGCCCGCCAGGGAAGACGGTGAAATTATAGATTCTGATGTATACACAGGAAGGGGAGATGATGCAGAAGCTGTGGTTGACCTTAGCACCGCAGTTACGAATTTAAGTACAAAGAACATTGCTCTAATGTTGCCTTTTAATTTGGAAACCGTCGAAGCAGATTCTTTGGAAACCTATAAAAAAGCTATTCTGGACCAAAGGGTACTTAGAATCTCTCTTGACTTTTACAGTGGTGTACTAATGGCCGTAGATAAAGCAAAATCCTTTAATATATCTACGAATCTTAAGGTATATGATACCAAAGGGAATGCTGCAGAAGCGGCAAATATCGTTAATACCAATAATTTCAATGACATAGATGCAGTAATAGGGCCACTTTTACAGGAGTCCACAGAGGCCGTTGCTTCAAGATTGGAAAATGAAAATATTCCTGTGATCAATCCACTTTCCAATCGTAGTATGCGAGGTTATAGAAACCTTTTCCAGTCCAGGCCTACGGAAGAAATGTTAAGGAGTGCCATGATGCAATATATTGCGGCTAATGCTAGTGGTAAAAATGTGGTTATTGTAGCAGATGGAAAGAACTTTCAGCTTAGAAATGAACTCAGTAATATGTTGCCTTCTGCGAAGCTAGTCATACCTACAGATAATTTCATATCTGAAGAGCGACTCAAGGAATCCATAGTAAAAGGAAGAAATAACTGGGTGATCCTTGAATCTGAGAATATAAACCTGGTGAGCAGTGTGACCTCTGCACTTCACCGATTGGCCAGGGAGAATGATATAACTCTGTTAACTACCTATAAGGGAAGAGTATATGACAGCGATATTCTTTCCAATAATCACCTCGGAAAACTTGAATTTCATTATCCTTCAGTAGACAGAGAATACGAGCCTGAAGTCTCAGAAGATTTTATTTCCAATTACAGTAGAAGATTTGGTATTAAACCCAATCAGTATGCGATAAGAGGTTACGATCTTACATTAGACGTATTATTAAGGTTGGGTAGCGCAGAAGATCTTTATGATTCTTTTAGCAAGTACCCTGGTTATACAGAATATTTTGAAAGTAAGTTCCATTATTTGCCTAATGCAGACGGTGGATTTATAAATGACGCCATATATATTCTTAAATTGAATAATGATCTAACTATAAGCAGAGTGAATGACTTCTAAAGTAATTTATTTAGGTGAGCTTAGGACTGAATCTGAGCATTTGCAGAGCGGATCGAAAATGATTACAGATGCGCCAGTGGATAATCACGGAAAGGGCGAGGCTTTTTCCCCAACAGATACGGTTGCTAATGCTCTTGCGACCTGCATGCTTACGGTTATGGGTATAAAGGCTGAAGCGATTGGAATTGATATTAATGGTACTTCTGCGGAAGTGACCAAGGTTATGGCCTCAAACCCGCGAAGAATTTCCAGGATCGACATTCATGTTCATTTCCCTAAGGCTTATGAAGATAGGACCAGGAAAGTGCTTGAAAATACTGCCAGAACCTGTCCTGTGCTTTACAGTCTGCATCCGGAAATTGAAAAGAACATTTCTTTCGATTATTCATGAAAAACTTCACGATCCTATTTTTCTCGTTATTACTGGCTTATACATCCTTTTCACAAAAAGAAGGTGAAGAGAAGATACAATGGAGAAATAGCAGGCTACTTACCTGGGAAGATTTTAAGGCAGAACCAGATGAAAGTCTACCATTCTCCGCCAACACCAATTCGGGGATATCATATTCCTGGAGTTATAGTACAGCTTCTGGAAAACCAGATCTTAAATATGAGGTATCAAGTAACTTCTATCCCTATAAATCCTGGGTGAAGGATATAGAAAATGAGGCTTACTTGCTTTCCCATGAGCAGCTTCATTTTGATATTTCTGAATTGCACGCGAGAAAATTAAGGCAAGCTCTCGATAATTATATTCCCGGTCGTAGCATTCGTCAGGATCTGAAAAGTATCTATAACAATATCGAATCAGAAAGATCGGCAATGCAAAATTTGTTTGACAAAGAAAGCCAACATAGCGAAAATCGTGAAGCTGAAATAAGGTGGAGGAATTTTGTAGCCAAGGAGCTTAAAAAACTAGAGGCCTACTCCAAACGATAACTGTTTAGTTCCTTTCTGGCAAGCTCAAATTCGTTTACCATTTCCTTTACAATATCGGCTGCAGGTTTAATTTCATGGATCAATCCAGAGATTTGTCCTATCTCCAGTTCTCCTTCTTCAAGATCTCCCTCGAACATTCCTTTTTTCGCCCTGGCTCTGCCCAATAGTTCTATGAGCTCCTCCTTAGATGGGTTTTTGGTATAAAGTTCCTGAATATCCTCAAAGAACTTATTTTTAATCAAACGTACAGGTGCCAGTTCTTTTAAGGTAAGAATAGTATCGCCTTCCTTTATATTTACCACTTTTTCTTTAAAATTCTGATGTGAAGAAGCTTCAGGAGTAGCCACAAATCGACTTCCAACCTGTACTGCATCTGCTCCCAGCACCATAGCGGCAAGCATACCTCTTCCGGTAGCGATACCTCCGGCGGCAATCAAAGGAATAGAAATTTTTTCCTTTACCATTGGGATTAGGGTAAAGGTAGTAGTCTCATCTCTTCCATTATGCCCACCTGCTTCAAATCCTTCGGCGACGACAGCATCAACTCCGGCTTCCTGGGATTTCACGGCGAATTTTACGCTGCTTACCACATGGACAACTTTTATTCCGTGATCTTGCAGATGCTTGGTCCAAACCTTCGGGTTCCCTGCCGAGGTGAATACGATCTTTACGCCTTCTTCTATAATGATCTCCATTATCTTTTCCAGATCTGGATAAAGCATGGGCACATTTACCGCAAAAGGTTTATCTGTAGCTTTTTTGCATTTTTGAATATGTTCTCTAAGAATTTCCGGATACATAGATCCTGAACCGATGATCCCCAGTCCGCCTGCATTGGAAACTGCACTTGCTAGTTTCCATCCACTTGCCCAGATCATTCCGGCCTGGATTAATGGGTATTTAATATTGAAAAGTTGAGTTATTCTGTTTTGGTATGGCATTGGATTCAGTAGTTCTAATTGTATACCAAACTTAGCAATATTAATCGCTTCCTGGAAACAATACTGCTAGGATTAGTTAGGAAAAGTATGCTTTAGTTAATTTTCCGAGATCAAGAGATCACGCCAGATCCCAGTAGTTCCTCACCATGATACCAGGCAACGAACTGGCCTTCAGTAATAGAAGCCTGTTCTTTTTCGAACACTATATACATGCCGTTGTCAGTCTGATGCAGGGTAGCATTCTGGAGTGGTTGCCTATACCTTATTCTTGCCTTAACATTTAACTCCTCATGCGGTCTAAGAGCAAGATCCTTTCTTATCCAATGGATCTCATCATTGGCAATATATAAGGCTTTTCTGTATATCCCAGGATGATCTTTTCCCTGGCCTGTATAGATTACATTTTCCTCAACATCAGTATCAATTACGAACAAAGGTTCTGGTGTGCCTCCAACGGCTAGGCCTTTACGCTGACCCTTAGTAAAATAATGAGCGCCCTGATGTTTTCCAACGATGTGACCATCATTTAGCTGATACCTGTATTTTTTTGACAGATGCTTAAGTTCCTCAATTTTTGAATCGAAAGATTGAGCTCTATTTTTTTGATATATTTCTTTATTAGCTGGAACTTCTACGATCACCCCTTCCTTTGGTTTTAACTTTTGCTGAAGAAAATCAGGTAACCTTACCTTTCCAATAAAACAAAGCCCTTGTGAATCTTTTTTTTCTGCAGTTATCAAAGATTGTTCAGCGGCTATTTGCCTTACTTCAGATTTTTGTAGTTCTCCTATTGGAAAGAGTGTTTTTGAAAGTTGCTCCTGGGTAAGCTGACATAGAAAATAGGACTGATCCTTATTATTATCCTTACCGGCGAGCAAGCGATAAATGGTCTTCCCATCTTTTTGGAATTCATCCTTTCTGCAGTAATGACCGGTAGCAACGTAATCTGCACCCAGGGAAAGAGCAATTTTCATGAACACATCAAATTTGATCTCTCGGTTGCAAAGTACATCTGGGTTAGGTGTTCTACCTCTTTCATATTCGTTGAACATATAATCAACAATACGTTCCTTGTATTGCTCACTTAGATCTATGGTCTGAAAAGGAATACCCAATTTTTCCGCCACCATCATCGCGTCATTACTATCATCAAGCCAGGGGCATTCATCCGAAATTGTTACCGAGTCATCGTGCCAGTTCTTCATAAAAAGCCCGATTACTTCATATCCCTGTTCTTTAAGCAGGTAAGCTGTAACACTGCTATCTACACCACCCGATAAACCAACAACGACCTTTTTCATAATTAATACGGATCAAATTTTTAATTGCGTTCTAACAGTCGCAATGACCCGGGCAAAATTACGAAATAAAAAAGGGTGGCAAAAGCCACCCTACATTATCAACTCTATTCTTTTATTTTTCAAAAACCAAGGTGAATGGAGCAAAATCGGGACTGGCATATGTCATTCTCGTATTGCTCACAAAATTAACCGTACCGGTAGATTCTCCAAATCCAGCCACTTCGAAGGTATACTGTGAATCTCCAAGATATTGCCAGCTACCTGTGCTGCTGGTTTCTAATTCACATGAGCTTTCGTTTTCTTCGTAAAATTCAGACTCGGAGGTGCCATCTGCACTAAAAGTGATGAAAGAGTTCTGGTTACATTCAGAAAGAGTGTTAGTTAAACTACCCGACTGGGCGTCTATTAAGAACCAGGTTCCCACAATCCTTGAGCCATCATCGGGAGGTGTAACGTCATCATCATTACTGCATGCAGATAAAAGTGCTATGGAAATTAATACTAAAAAAATCTTTTTCATAAGTATAATTGGTTTAGGTGTTTAAAGATATTCATTTTAGGGTTTCAGGAATTCATTTCCTAATTTAATTTTTTGAGGTTCAGATCAAAATTTTATCCATAACTCTATTAATATTCAAGTTGCGGATTCATACGTATTTCCCTTTAAGGTTTTTTTAGGCCATATTTTTGTTGAATTTAAGATTTCCAATTTGGGATAGCCACTTTTAACCCTTACTATTTAATTGTTTCAGCCTCTTTTGGAAATTATAAATGTTTGAAATATAGGATACCTATCCTTCTTTAAAATCTCATTTCCTTCTTTCCGAAAATATGAAATTAACTTCTGTTTAAATTTAATTAACAAACATTAAACATAGTTTTTAGGTTATTGAAACTAGTTTTACTTCAAACCAAAAACTTCTTTATTTAATACATACAATTATGGAAATTATTTTTAAAAATTTAAAATTAAGCCTGATGGCTTTATTAATTACATTAAGCTTCACGGCCTGTGATGAGGATGATGATTTCATTATAGACGATGATGCACCCGAGGTAATAGAGACAAATACCATTGTTGATTTTGTTAACAATAATGACGATTATTCATCTCTTGCTGCCGCGATAGACGCTGCCGGTCTCACTGAGACTTTGGATGGTGATGCTAATTTTACTGTTTTTGCTCCGAATAATGCTGCATTTTCAGCATTTTTAAGCGCTAACGGTTTTGCATCTCTCGATGAAGTACCTGTTGATGTACTTACTCAGGTACTTTTGAATCATGCACAAATGGGAGAGATCACATCATCCCAATTGTCGACTGGATATATTGAAAGTATGTCTACTGCCGGTCCCGAAGGTGAAGCTTTAAGTTTATATGTAGATACCTCAGACGGTGTAACTATAAATGGAGTAAGTTCTGTTACTTCTGCCGATATTGAAGTCGATAATGGAATAATCCATGCCGTAGATGCTGTTATAGGTTTGCCAAATATAACGACTTTCGCCACCGCCGATTCAACTTTTGATATTTTAGTAACCGCTCTTACCAGGGAGGAATCTTATACATTCGTAGATATACTTTCCTCCTCTGACGAACCTGCTCCTTTTACGGTTTTTGCACCTACCAATGACGCTTTTGTTGCATTGCTTGAGGAATTTGAACTTGAAGGGCTTGACGATGTACCTGCAGATTTATTAGCTAAAATTTTGACCTATCATGTTGTTGGCGGGGCTAATGTAACTTCTGGTGATCTCGTTGATGGAGTAGCCGTTACTACCTTAGAAAGTGGGGAGTTTACCGTTAATATCGATGGAAGCGTAACCTTAACTGACGAAAATGGAAGAAGTGTAACTGTGATTGCTACAGATGTGCAGGCTACAAATGGTGTTATTCATGCCATTGATAGAGTATTACTTCCTGAAGATGAAGCATTCGAGCCAGAAAGTAATACTATCGCTGATATTGTAGCAGGAACAGAGGATTATTCTTCACTTTTGGCAGCTCTTGAAAGAACCGAGCTTACTGCGACATTCGCCGGGGAAGATGAGTTTACCGTATTCGCTCCAAATAATGCGGCATTTGATGCATTTTTATCTGCCAACGGTTTCGCATCTCTGGATGAGGTACCAGTGGATATTCTTACCCAGGTTCTTTTGAATCATGTACAGATGGGATCCCTTTCTTCGGCCGACCTTTCTACAGGTTATATCGAAAGTATGTCTACCGCCGGGCCGGATGGTGAAAATTTAAGTTTATATGTCAATATTGCTGATGGTGTTTCTTTAAATGGAGTAAGTAATGTTACACAAGCTGATATTATCGCAGATAACGGTATTATTCATGCCGTGGACGCAGTGATCGGGCTACCTAACATAACAACTTTTGCCCTTGCCGATCCTGAGTTCGAAATTCTTGTGGACGCTTTAACGAGAGAGGATTCTTTCGGATTTGTAGAACTTCTTTCATCCTCTGAAGCACCGGCGCCTTTTACAGTTTTTGCTCCTAACAATACGGCATTCGTGGATCTATTAGCTGAATTGGAAGTTGGAGGCCTTGGAGATTTTACAACTGCTACTCTTGAAGCTGTTTTAGGTTATCATGTTGTTGCGGGAGCCAATGTAACTTCAGACGAAATTACAGATGGAATGAGTGTCACCACTTCACAAGGAGAATCTTTCATTATTAATCTAGGTGATGACGTGGTTATTACTGATGCAAATGGAAGAACTTCTACAGTGATCGCGACCGATGTTCAAGGAACTAATGGCGTTATCCATGTGATAGACACTGTTATCTTACCTTCACTATAATTTGCATAGTTGGTTAATGTTTTGAAGGAAAAAGCCCCTGCATTTGCAGGGGCTTTTTTTATTATTTGCCTTTTTGTTTTTTCTGCTGTTGTTCAGCCTGTTCCATCATTTCCTGGAACTTTCTAGTGAATCGGTTCTGTTTTTTAGGCTTCTTTTTATTCTCCTGGATCTTGGCGTGTATTTTATCCTCATCTATGATGGCATACTTAATAACAAGCATGATCCCAATAGTAATTAAATTGGACGTGAAATAATAGAGAGAAAGTCCACTTGCATAATTATTAAAGAAGAATAACATGATAAGCGGTGACAGATACATTAAAAATTTCATATTAGGCATTCCAGGTTGCTGATTTGCCTGCATGCTTTGACCTGTCGTCATCATCATATAGATAAAGATCGCAACTGAGGCCAGAATAGGAAATAAGCTCACATGATCTCCATAAAACGGGATATGGAAAGGCAATTCTGCCACGGTATCATAACTCGATAGGTCGTCTGCCCATAAGAAGCTCTTTTGCCTAAGCTGGAACGCGCTCGGGAAGAACTGGAATAAAGCATAGAAGATCGGGATCTGCATCAATGCCGGTAAACAGCCGCTCATTGGGCTCGCACCTGCCTTACTGTATAGCTTCATGGTTTCCTGTTGCTTCTTCATTGCATTATCCTTGTACTTTTCGTTGATCTCATTGATCTCTGGCCTTAATACTTTCATCTTGGCCTGTGATAGATAAGATTTATAAGTAACAGGAGATAATACGATTCTCACGACAATAGTCATTACAATAATTGCGATACCGTAACTCGGAAGGAATCCGCTTAAAAATGCGAAAAATGGAATGAAAAGGTACTTGTTTATCCATCCAAATATCCCCCAACCAAGAGGAACAATTTCATCCAGATTACGGTCATAATCGTTCAGGATCTTATAGTCGGTGGGACCGTAATACCAGTTCATATTATAACTCAATTCTCCTGCTTTCAGTTCAAGAGGTATAGTTGTTGAGAATGCTTTAGTATAAAGCGTGTCAATCTCCTCGTCTTCTACAAGATTCCTGGAAGTAAAGCTTGCTGAAGGGAAAGGGCTGTCCGTTAAAAGAATAGAACTGAAGAAATGTTGCTTAAATGCGATATAACTGATATTGGTATCCTCGTCCTCCTCAAGAGTTCCCTGCCCCAAATAATCGTCATCACCACCATCATATTCATAAATAAGTTCTGTATACCTGTTTTCATAGGAAATACTTTTCGCATGGCGATATCCTTTTAATTCCCAGTTAAGAACAGGGTTTTGAGAGGTATTTAGAACTGTGGTCAGGCCTTCTGAGTTAATGCTGAAATCCAGCATATATTCGTCTGGTCTCATGGCATATCTGTATTCCAGATATTCATCTTCAGAAACCTTGAGTTTCATGGATAGGATCTGGTTACCGTTATTTTCGGTAAGCTCAGGCTCAAAGTAAAGATTTTCAGTGTTCAGGGTTCTACCATCTGTGGTAGATAGAGTCATATTTAAAGAAGCATTACCGTCTTTAATAAGATAAACCGGAATAGAATCGTAAGTTTTGAAGTTCTTTAGTCTGGCTTCCTCAATATATCCTCCTTTATTAGAGACCTTTAGTTCCAGAAGATCGTTCTCAATAACAGTGGTTCCTCCTTCAGCTGAAGGGAGAGTTTCAGAATAGCCGAAGGCACCGAGTCTTCTCTGTGCCTCTGCAAGTGCCGTAGAATCGTTTTGAACTCTTTCTGCTTCCGGTTCAGAAGGGGTTATTGGACTTTCCTGCTGTTGAGATCCTTCAGTGACCTGTTCGGTGGTGTCCTCTTCAACAACAGTATCCTCAGGAGTGTTATTATAGAGCATCCAGATTAGAATTGCTCCTATCAGTAAAAATCCAATTATGGATTGAACGTCTATTTTCTTTTCTTCCATTATTTAAT
>CAYWAB010000108.1:0-9973 GCA_964456105.1 uncultured Christiangramia sp.
TCTAGGAAATCATTGAAATAAGACAGCCTGCTCCTAATCACCTTATTATTTTCTTAGGGTCAATTATGTTTTTTATAAATCTGGGGACTTTCTTAATTCATACTGATGAAGCGCTAATCTCGATCAAACTTGAAAAATTCGAGATTGATATCATCCACTCCATAATCATCGAATGGATATTCTAACTGATCCTGTATATTAAAAAGAGAAATAAGGATGAATTCTGTTAACATGACGATACTATAGCTAACAAAATGAGGGAATTCACTGCCAGGATTATTCGCTACAACTGGAGCATATTTAAAATAAATAAAGGAAAACCTTACAATAGGTCTTAAGGCTTTAAGGAATCATGGAATCCAAATTATGGTTCGAAAATTGGGAATCCCAGAAGCGTGTTTTACATCCCATCGCGCAGGTTCATCTTAATTCTGGTAGGAATGACTTTTTCCAGTTCATGATTGTGAATACAGATTTTTCTTCAGCTTACGGCTATAACGAAAAACTGATATTCCTGGATGATATCACCATACCAATTCCTTACGATTTTGAAATGAACGGTCCGGAAAATCCAAGTTATGCCACCGTTTCTGTGATCCAGAACCGCGGCTTAGCTATATCAGAGGTAACAGAAAGGTATTACCGCGGTTATAAGCGTGATCAAAGCACTTATGAAAAGAAAAGACAGGAGTTCCTTCAGAACGAAGATAGATTCCTGAAGGCCTTAAATGATCTCGAACCCTACTTCAGGTACGAAAAGGAATATTCTGAAACAGAAGAATTTCTAAAGGAGTTCTTCAAAGTCATTTCAAATGACAATTCCTATAATAGCACGATCCTGGCTCGAGCCCGTGATCAATAGTCAGGTCTCAACCCATATTGCCGTCCCCGTCTATATCCACCTGAACATGATTTTCAAGAACTTCGAGCGTTTTTCTAAGTAATTTTTTTGTTTGCTCAAGTTCAGTTTCCAGGAGCTCTACACGATCTTCAATGCTGTCTGCCTGCTTTTGTTGTTTCTTTAATTCGTCTTCCTGTAATAGGTCCCAGAAAATTCCCATGATGCTTAGTATTGGTTATAAAATTTTAAATTTTCTCCGGTCTTCCAGAGTTTTTATTTCTTCGGCAACCATTCTCATCAGATCTGCAACCTCATCAGATCTTAAAAAAGCCTGATCCCTGATCCTACTCTGAATATGTATCATCCCAACTACCAGTCCTTTTAGTTCGGGTTCATTATTAATTTGATTTTGGACCTCGGGAAAGAAATCTCTTCTATTCATGATCCTCTCGAAATCTAGGTTTTTCTCTCTGTTATAACCTGTTCTTACCTCCCAGGGCATGATCCTGTTTATCACCATATCTATTTGGGTGCGAGTAGGAAGGTAAGATTCATTCCAATCTTCAAATAATTTTTCCTTGTTATAATAAAGGGTGATTTCATTTTTAAGTTCCGTATTACTTATCAGTTTAATATTCCCTGTATTTCTAAGATCACTAATTGTATTTTCGAACAATTTTGGGAACTGAACAAAACCGGCCTGCGACAAAGAAATCATAAGGGCCGCTGTATCCCTGAAAATAATTCTCCGCCATTCCACATCTTCAACCTTGGCCTTTTCTATATTATATCCGCTATCGATATAACGAAGGATATTTAAAAGTTTAGCCTGGTTTCTTATTGCATTGCTCTTTTTAAAATGGAATTCTACCGAATCCTTTTTTAGATCGCTTAACAGGTTCTCATAATAACTTATTTCAAGATTTCTCAACTTCCTTTCTTCATTCCAGGTATTAATCTGTAAAGCGATCAGGATCCCGATGACCACGAGAATAATCTCTCCTACCGCATAGACCAGGTATTTAGAAAACCTGTTTTCTCCTATAAGGCGATGCCGGATATTTCTGAAAAATTTAATCATTAGTCTCTAATTCAGTTTTTATAAAATCCGGTAAGGTAATAGCCCTGACCAAATCGTTCCTGTTGATTTCAAGCAAATTATTCAACATCCCTTTCCTGAAACGTACCGAATTTCTGAATACCACATTATTTGCATATTCCACAGGTCTTCTTCACTACACCCGTTCGTCAGTATTGATACTGTCCAGGAACCCATAACCTCAAATCGTCAAATTGCAACAAAGCTAGAACGAGAATATGCGAATTCATAGTCCCGAAGCTAAGAAGCAACAAAACAAAAAGTATAGATCAAATATTTATCATTATCATTTATTGAATTTAGTGTATCCTGATTTTCGGTTTTTAAGTATTTAGCTATTCTCTGTATTTCTCAAACCAGGCAAGAATGGCTGCAACTTTCGCGATAAGATTACTGGGTTTGTTCGCAATTCCGTGACTTGCACCGGGAATCCTGACCAGTGCCGACTCAACGCCCTCCAGTTTTAAGGCAGCATAGAACTGTTCAGATTCCGCTATGGGAGTTCTATAATCTTCTTCTCCCGTCAGCAACATCGTTGGAGTGGTTACGTTTCCAACATAAGATAAGGGTGATCTTCTGAAATAGGGTTCCGGATCCTCCCATGGTTTATTTGCAAACCAGTATTTACTAAAGAATCCGGGACCGTCTGCGTACAAAACAAAACTCATCCAGTTAATAACGGGTTTCGCGACCACCGCAGCACTAAATCTATCCGTTTTACCAACGATCCATGCTGTTAATACTCCGCCACCGCTTCCACCGGTAACGAAAAGATTATCCTGATCGATATAGCCCTTTTCAATTACGGCATCCACACCAGACATTAGATCTTCATAATCATGGTTAGGATAATCATGATGTATCAGGTTTCCGAATTCTTCTCCATAACTGGTACTCCCTCTTGGGTTTGCATACAGAACAACATAACCGGCCGCAGCAAAAGCCTGTATCTCTGCTGAAAACACAGAGCCATAGCTTGCAAAAGGCCCTCCATGGATCTCTAATATGAAGGGGTACTTTTTATTAGGATCAAAATTGGGAGGAGTTACGATCCAACCCTGAATCTCTCTCTGATCATAGGACGACTTCCAGGTGATCTCTTCTACATTTCCAAGTGAACGAAAAGCAAAAAGATCCTCATTAAGACTGGTAAGTCTTTTGGTATTTCCATTATCTGTAACCGCCAGATCTGCAGGATGTTTAGTGGTTCCAAGGGTATAAGCAAGTTTTCCGTCTGTGGAAACAGAATAACTTGCGGCATTATAGGGACGCCCTAATGAAAGTCCCCCAAGATTCCCGGCAAGAGTACTTACTTTGCCATTAAGATTCATGTAACCGACCTTGGTCTCTCCTCTGTCATCATATTGAAAATAAAGTCCGCGGCCTTTGGAATCCCAGTGAATATTAGTTACATCCCGGTCAAAATCGCCCGATATCAATTTGGAATTACTCCCGTTAATATCTGTAACATAGAGTTCGCTTAGCTGGTAGCCTTGTAATTCATCATCAAAACCTAGATATGCTATTCTATCTCCGCCTGGTGATACCACAGGATTCGTATCAGGCCCATACCTTTTTGTGATGGCCTTTGTTTCCTTATTGCTTAAGGTGAGCTCATAGATCTCTGAATCCAATGGCTCAAGATCTGAATCGTCCCGTAGATTTGCTGAAAAATAAAGTTTCTTGTCGTCCGCAGACCAGTCTGGAGCTCCATGATCGTGATCCTCAAAAGTAAGTTGCATAGGTGTGCCACCATCAGTTGAAATCACAAATATCTGATCGTTACCGGTCCTGAGATAACCTGCCCCATCCCCACGGTAGTTCATTTCATTGATAAACTTTGGAGGTGCATTCCACTGAGCTCCCTCCGGTTTAGTCGGCATTTTTATAAGGGATTCTGAAGGATCTGGAACGAACATCGTAAAAGCCAGGTATTTCCCATTATTGGACCAGGACACATTGGACGGGTTTTCGGGACCGTTGGTTAAAGGAAAAACTTCTTTACTGTCCAGCCACATCATAAAAAGCTTGGACTTTTCATCCTGCATATTAGAGCTAAAAACTATTTTCTTACCATCTGGTGACCACCGGGGAGCGTAATCGTTTTGATTCCCGGAGGTCAATGGCCGGTTCTGAGATCCATCGGCATTGATGATCCAAAGATTAGACAGGTTCCTGTCTGTCATTATATCTTTAAAATTCCTCACATATACTATCCTCTCGCCATTAGGAGCTATTTGAGGATCGGAAACATATTCCAAATTAAAGATATCTGTAAGTTCAAGATTGGTCTTCTCCTGTGAAAAAGTAGCGGTAAGGCTAATAAGGAAGAGAAAAGAGAAAATTTTTTTCATATTTGAAGTTTAAGAATTGATATTGCTCCGGAGGAAATCGATTTTTGATCCGGCCGGAAACTGTAAACTATTTTCAGACTAAAGTTTCCTGCTTTCGCTGTAACAATGCCATTGTATAGAAAATAGGAATAGCAAGAAAACTGATAAAAATATAATCATTCCCTGGCAAAACTGTTGCCGGTAAAAAAGTGGAAATACTTAAGTATAAAAGTATTGGCAAAATTCCTATCAAAGAACCTGTTAGCAAGAGATTGAGACCAGAAGAACTGCGCTCTTCACCTGATGCTCTCAAATATTTCCTTATAAGTATGAAAAGTGAAAAAGAGAAATAAAATATGATTACTGCTCCCAGAAATATCCTTAAGATCAAATTGAGCGTAGTCGTATTTTCAGGAAGAGTGAATTCGAGTATCCAAATAAATAAAGCGGCAATTGCTGCAGGGCTATATAAAAGTTTTACATTATAACTGCTCTTTGGTGGATAATAAAGCATAAAGTTCGCCAGTGCCGCAAAGGAAAATATTACAATAGTAAAGCTTAAGCTATTAAACATTCTGCCCAATACTCCCGGACCAAAATAAGGTCCGTCGAAGAATATGAATGCGAAGCAAAGCATGAATACGGCATAACTAAAACTTAAGGAGGTCTTCCTTTTATAATGAGTGTAAAGCCCAAAGACCAAAAAAAGCAATCCCATAATAAAACTTGCTATGTTCAGGGATTTTTCCTTTTCTGGCATTGCAGCGTAAACGAGATTTGTACTGATCTTCTCGCCATTACGTTCTAAAACGAATTCTCTCGATTCTCCTATACTTGGTCTTTCCCTGGCGGAAAGTGCTTTGGTATCGGTAGTATAAATCCCACCGGTACTCACAATTATATCTCCAGCCCTTAGACCTGCTTCCTCTGCAGGGCTTTCCGGATCCACTTCCAGTATGGCATTATCTCCTCCCGTGAGGTAGCCTGAATAGACGTAATTGGATGAATCAATTATCCCAAAAACTCCCCATATCAGGAAGAGGATACCAATAAACAACAATAATCCTGAATGATCTTTTGGTTGGTCTTCCATAGTTACAGAAATAACGTAGAAATGCTGGTTTGTAATTAGAAAGGAAAAGGTGAATTAACGAGAATCAAGCCAATTTTAATTTTAAAGATATCCTCAAAAGAGTTTTCCTGGCAGATTCTCGTTAAAAATCAAATTTAGTTAGTTTTACGGGCAAGCTCAGTTTTAGAACGTGCGACCGTTTCGCTATATTTTTTCTGGAATTCCTTGGCTTTCTCTTCACTACCTGCAACTTCTACCATGGCATCCCACCATTTTACATCACTCGGACTCATTTCCCAGTTTAGAGATTCCAGGCCTTCCTCAAGTTTCCATACATACATATAATCATATTCCCCTGAGCTAAGCGCGAACTCCATAACAGGAGTCGAGGTCTGTGCTATTGTGGCTGCTTTTTTGAAATAATTATCGATGATATTTCTGGCCTCAGAGGTCATACCGTTCTTGTAATCGACATGAACAATCTGGTACCACTCTGCTCTGTCGAATTTCTTAGGCTTCATATCCTGAGCAGATGCAAATGGAATCATACCACAGAATGCGATAATAAGTACTAAAGAGTTGATAGTTTTCATAAAAATTGTTTTTGGTTAATTAATATTTTGTTTAGTTAATGCGAAAAATTCAATCTGGTAATACTAGATCTGGGGGTTAAAAAACCGGGGGCAGGAAGGTTTAACAATTCCTAAGTTACATAATTTTTTAATTTATTCAATTACATATCAGCTATTTAGGAGGTTACTTTATCAATCTATTTCCTTAAAAGGAAATTTTCCGAATAAAAAATAAGCTCTCAAATGCCAAAATGTTCAGATCCGGCCCAAGCTTCTTCACCTTCTGATCCAAATTCCTATTTTTGCGGAATGAAGAAAAGGAAACTGCAAAACAGCGAGCTTGATCGTAAAAGCGTATCTGAATTCAAAGAGGCTAAAAAGACTCCCATTACCGTAGTTCTGGATAATGTGAGAAGTCTTAATAACATTGGTTCTGTATTTCGCACGGCAGATGCCTTTCTTATCGAAAAGATCTACCTGTGTGGTATTACTGCAAAACCACCCCATAGGGATATCCAGAAAACAGCCCTTGGAGCCACAGAAACAGTGGATTGGGAATATGTAGAAGACACCCTCCAGGTAATTGAAAAACTAAAAAACAAGGGTTTAAAAGTATATTCCATAGAACAGGCTGAAGGTGCAATCATGCTAGATGATTTTAGTCCTGAAAGAGAAGCTGCATGTGCCGTTGTTTTTGGAAACGAAGTGAAGGGAGTTCAACAAAAAGTGGTCTCTGCCAGTGACGGAGTACTGGAGATCCCGCAACTTGGCAGCAAACATTCCCTGAATATCGCGGTAAGTGCCGGGGTGGTGTTATGGGACCTTTTCTCCAAGCTTAAATAAAACCTTTTTTTTATACAGGTAAATTTGATCATTGAAAGTCCCAAAGGGCTTCACAAAAGTTAATTAACTATCATTCAAGGATCTAAATTGCAATTGAATCAAAATAGTATAAGAAAAGTATTAATTTTCTTTCCAAGGCATTATTAGATTCGGTATATGTTTTTTAACGAATTATTTTGCACTTAATCGATTTATTTAAATTATTTTAGCAAATGTTGAAGCTATCCGAAAATGGATTCAGCTTGAAAGTAACCTAACCTGAGGTCTTGTATGAGACAATTTTATTACAGACTTAGTATTGTAATATCCTTTATCGTGGTATCCTGTAGTCCGGACTCGGTAACCGAACCAACGCCTGTTCCCCCTTCCGGCGGGGACACCAATATCTTTTATATTAGTCCAAAAGGCAACGATAATAATTCGGGTAACTCTCCTGAAGAAGCATGGGGTTCACTGGCCATGTTAAACACTCAGGACATAATACCGGGATCAAAAATCTTGTTAGAGGGTGGAGAATCCTTTGAAGGAAACATCTATTTTGATGAAGGAGATGCTAATGATCCAGAAAATCCTGTTAGTATTTCTACTTACGGTACAGGAAAGGCTACTATTCAGGCGGGCGATAGCTTCGGAATTTACGCCTACAATACAGCAGGGATTAAAGTGAATAATCTTATCGTAACGGGAAGCGGTAAAGACACTAATGAGAATTCCGGAATAAGTTTCTATAACGACCTCGCAGGAGACATTAAATTATCCGGAATAGAAGTGACTAATTGTGAAGTGTCCGGTTTCAGGGATTTTGGTATTGTAATAGGGGCATGGAATGGAAATTCTGGCTTCAGCGATGTTCTCATAGAAAATAATAAAGTACACGATATTCTGGACGTAGGCATTTCCTCATACGGATTTTTCTCCGCGAATAAAGAAGGCTATTCCCATTTTAACATTCAGGTAAAAGCCTGTGAAGTTTATAATATTTCGGGCTATGATAAGAATCAGCACTCAGGTAACGGGATCGTATTATCTGATGTTCAGAATTCAGTGATTGAAAGAAGTACCGTATATGATAGCGGATACGGCAACACGAATTGTGGCGGACCTGTGGGCATATGGTACTGGGATTCCGATAGTGTGACCATACAGAACAATGAGGTTTACGGGATGAGTTCGGGTACAGGTTGTGACGGTGGCGGATTCGATCTCGACGGTGGTGTAACCAATGGCATAATGCAGTACAATTATTCCCATGATAATGATGGCGCAGGTTTTATGGTGGGACAGTTTACCGGGGCAAGACCCATGAACAATATCATTGTAAGATATAACATCAGCGAGAACGATGCAGCTACCAATGGTGGCAGTGTATATCTTTTTAATGGTGATGATGTAGATAGAATGGATAATATTTATGTCTACAACAACAGCCTTTACATAAGTGAAAAACCTACCAATATTAACTCTGCAGCCATTAGGTTGCTAAACTGGAAAAAGATTGGAGGTACTGTGAATGTCTTTAATAATATTCTCTATGCAACAAATGGTGCTGCGACTGTAAAAGTTCCTCAAGGATACTCCGGAAACTTTAATGGCAATCTTTATTATAATGCACTTGGAGACCTTAATTTAGATTATCATGGGAATTATTACAGTAGCCTGGACGCTTTCCGAAGCACAGGGAATGAGATCTACAACGGTGTAAATACAGGATACCAGGGTGAACCCGGACTAAAAGCAGCCGGAAATGGCGGAACAATTGGATTTGGCAATAACCTCCACAATTTGGAGGCCTATAAATTAGAATCGGGATCTCCGGCAATCAATGCTGGGATCAACCTAAGCTGGGAGATAGGTGATCGGGATTTTTATGGTAATGATCCTATTAACAACTCTCAACAGGACATAGGAGCTCATGAGATTTAGTTTAGTAGTTTGGAAAGATTAAAGCAGATCGGTCTCCGGTCTGCTTTAATTTTTTAAATGGGATTCTATTTCATCCAGAAGAGCGAGGTAATCCTTTCGATTCGAAACAAAATCCATCCCTGAGATATCGATGATCTGAACTTTCATGCTGTTTTGCGATTTGATGAAGTTCAAATAGCTCTTATTGATCTCCACCAGATAATCAGGCTGGATGTTCTGCTCATAATCTCTCCCTCTTTTCCTGATATTTTCAAGCAATCTTTCGGTATTCTGATAGAGGTAAATGTAGAGTTCCGGCTTAACCAGTTCCTTGTACATCAAATGGAAGAGCTTATGGTAAAGAGCATACTCATCCTCGTGCAGAGTAATTTTTGCAAAGATCAGTGATTTAAAAACATCATAATCTGAGATTACAAAATCCTTAAAAAGATCGTATTGCGCAAGGTCATCTGAAAGTTGTTGATAACGATCTGCAAGAAAGGACATCTCTAGTGGAAATGCATATCGATCCTTATTTTCATAGAATTTTGGAAGGAATGGATTATCCTTGAACCTTTCCAGGATGAGCTTGGCATTAAAGTCCTCTGAGACCATCGTGGAAAAACTGGTCTTCCCTGCACCTATATTTCCCTCTACAGCGATATAATTACAATTGGCAAAATGGTAATTTGCCCCGGGCTTATCCAGGCGATATTCGGTAAGTGAAATTTCTGAATTATCCTTGGTTTCCTTAAGCAATGAATTAATTGTCTTTCGCAGCACCGGATGGTATTCATTTGCAGCCAGATCGTTGAGAGGTCTAAGGACAAAAGCCCTATCCGGAATTCCTGGATGGGGAATCTTTAGATGTTCAAGATCTATTACTTCTTTGCCATAAACCAGTATATCGAGATCTATGGTGCGATCTTCATAATTAGCAAGAACCTTTCGCTTCCTCCCAAGCTCTGATTCTATTTCCAGTAGTTTACCTAATATGACTTCAGGTCTAAGTCTGGTATCCACCCTAACACAGGCATTCAGAAAAGCATTACCACTGAAACCCCAGGCCGGTGTTTCGTAAATTCCGGAAATCTGTCTTATCCAGCCTATTTCCTGATGGATTCTAAGGAGTGATTTCTGCATGAAATCGAGTCGGTCGCCAAGGTTACTTCCCAGCGCTAATATTACTGTTTCAGTGGATTTCAAACCGATTTAAGAAAATTTTAAGAGGTAGAATCAAATAATTTCGTTGCCTTAAATAATCTTGGTGCATGGTATTTAACACATGGTGATTATACCACCGCTGAAAAG
>CAYWAB010000109.1:0-6698 GCA_964456105.1 uncultured Christiangramia sp.
CAGTAAAACAGAGATTATGAGCAGTACAGAGTTTGGAGACATCTCATTCGATTTACCGAAAAATCAATCGAACGTCATCAAAGTGATAGGTGTTGGTGGAGGAGGTAGCAATGCTATCAACCATATGTTCCAGTTAGGGATCAAGGGGGTTGATTTCGTTGTTTGTAATACCGATTCTCAGGCACTTGAAAACAGCCCGGTTCCCAATAAAATTCAGTTGGGAGTTACGCTCACTGAAGGCTTAGGAGCAGGAGCAAATCCTGAAATTGGCGAAAAAGCAGCCGTAGAAAGCTTTGAGGAGATCAAACAAATGCTTGATTCCAATACCAAAATGGTTTTTATCACTGCAGGAATGGGTGGTGGAACAGGTACTGGAGCGGCTCCAATCATAGCAAAGCAAGCCAAGGAGTTAGATATTCTTACTGTTGGGATCGTGACGATTCCATTCCAGTTTGAAGGAAGAAACCGAAACGAACAGGCCCAGATTGGTGTGGAAAGACTCCGTAAACATGTAGATTCACTTATTGTGATTAACAATAATAAGCTGCGTGAAGTATATGGTAATCTTGGGTTTAAAGCGGGTTTCTCCAAAGCAGATGAAGTTCTGGCGACTGCATCCAGAGGTATTGCAGAGGTTATTACTCATCACTATACCCAGAACATTGACCTTCGTGACGCGAAGACCGTTCTAAGCAATAGTGGTACTGCTATTATGGGATCTGCACAAGCATCTGGGGCCAGTAGGGCTACCGATGCCATTATGAAGGCTCTGGACTCTCCGTTGTTAAATGATAATAAAATTACCGGCGCTAAAAATGTTTTACTGCTTATAGTTTCTGGAAACGAAGAGATCACTATCGACGAGATTGGTGAAATAAATGATCATATTCAGGCAGAAGCTGGTCATTCTGCAAACATCATTATGGGTGTGGGTGAGGATGAATCACTGGAAGATTCTATTGCTGTTACTATCATCGCTACTGGTTTCGATGTAGAACAACAAAATGAGATCACAAATACCGAAACTAAAAAGATTATACATACTTTGGAAGATGAGCAAAAGGCCGAGCATAACCTAACCCCTAAAAGAACATCTTCAATTAGTGAGACTCCTGGTAAGCCATCAGGGAAAGTTGAGAATGAACTTAGATTCGAGGAGCCGGAAGAAAACGCAAAAATAGTTCATACTCTCGATGAATCAGAAGAGGAGGTGGATGAAGTTGGGAATATTCATAAGAAGGTAGATGACATGCTTAAGACTCCTGATTTTGCCAGAAAATTGGAAGTAAATTATGAAGAAGTAGATCCGGAGGATTTTATCATCAACGATACCAACGAGGATACTATAGAAACGAATACTCAGGAACCTGAAGAGGTAAAAAGTGAAAGTGAAGAGCAATTCATGTTCACTTTTGATATTCCTCTTAATGAGAATGAGAAAAAAGAGAATTCAAGGTCTAAATCTGAAGAGGTTACAAGACATAAATTGGACGAAGAAGAACAGGACGCCAGGAATATCAAGGTGCATGAACCTGTAGAGATCATACCTATTAATGAAAGCTCTGCCAATGGAATTAAGCGCTATAGTCTTGATGATTATATGGAAATAGAGCGGAGGTTGGAAAACTCCAAAGCTCCTCAAAAAGCTAAAGACGAAGAGAAAGATGAGACAATTGCTTTTGAAAAGAAAACAGTAGATCCCGTTCCAAATAAACAAAGTAAGCCGGATGAAGATAACCCGTTCGACAATCCAATTTCTTCCGAAGTAGTAAGACAAAGAACTGCTGAGCGAAAAGCCAAGATGAAGGAATTCAATTATAAGTTCAGGACGAGTTCTGCGCAAATTGATGAAATCGAAAAGCAACCTGCTTACAAAAGGGCTGGTATAGAGCTGGATAATAGCAAACCTGGAGAAGGGAAATTGTCCAGGACCAGTATCGAGCAGGATGATAACAATGACATTCATTTTAGAAAGAACAATTCTTTTCTACATGATAATGTGGATTAATTAAACCTAGCCAAAAGAAAAAGGTGCCGAAAGGCACCTTTTTTATTTTCTAAAAATTATTTCTGAATTATTATCGTCAATTCCAATAGACCATAAAGTATTTAAACTTGGCATCATCGGGAATCTGGGAAGCCATTATTTTACTATCGGTATCATATCGAAGGTTCGCAGGAAGCTGAGTTTTGTCTATCGTTATGTAAGCGTTTATTTCATCAAGAAAGATTACGGCAGAATTGATTGTGTTTTCAATTCTTGAAATAGTATAATTTTCAACGATATCTTTAAAAGTGCTTTTTACATTGAGTCCTGATTCGGTTTCGTAACGTGGGTCTAGAATCCTGATGTATCCGATAGTACTGGTAGAATCGAATTCCTGTGTAGGCTCAAGGCTCATGAGTGCCTGCCCGTCCTTATCATAGATCCGGATTTCATCTGTAGAGCGTAGCTGTTCTGGTCCGCTTCGCTCTCTAACTATACTGTCTCCTTTGAATATGGAATCTATCTGATGTAATTTAGTGTCTTTCTTTAAGGCACCCACCTGTTTGGCAGTTATAAGAAAAGGATTCTCTTCATCCCTGGTACAAGAAAATGAGACGATACAAAAGCTAAGAATTAATAAGGTTTTTTTGTACATTTTTTACTATTTCAATACTTTATTTAATATACCCAGGACACCACGAATGAAGGTGGCACTGGTTAATACTTTGATCACCGCTCCTTCTGTGCTGGATCTTCTACTTTGGGAACTTGTTTTAACTACTTCTTTTCTTTCGGTTTTTGCTTTTTCCCGGGCCTCTTCCTTATCGGCGATTTCAATTTTTTTGTTAAGGATTTCGTAGGCACTCTCCCTATCAAGGTGTTCGTTATACTTTTCTGTTAATTTGGAGCTGGCGATTAGTTCTTTTAGTTCTGTATCGGTCAGGATATCCATTCTGCTCATGGGTGCTCTAAGCATTGTAGCGGCTAGAGGAGTAGGTCTTCCTTTTTCATCAAGTACCGAAACCAGGGCTTCACCGATACCTAACGTAGTGATAAGATTTTTGGTGTCATAAAATTCCGAAATCGGATAATTTTCTGCAGCAAGCTTTATTGCCTTGCGATCCTTCGCGGTAAATGCCCTTAAAGAATGCTGTATTTTAAGACCAAGCTGGCCTAATACGTCTTCTGGTACATCAGCAGGATTCTGGGTCACAAAATAAATTCCTACACCTTTGGATCTGATCAATTTCACTATGCTTTCTATCTGATCAAGCAGAGCATCCGATGCTTCCTCAAAGATAAGGTGTGCTTCATCTATAAACAGGATCAATTCTGGTTTATCGCTGTCTCCTTTTTCCGGAAAAGTAGAGTAGATTTCTGCTAATAGACTAAGCATGAAAGTGGAAAATAATTTTGGCCTGTCCTGGATATCCGTCAATCTCAGGACGTTAACATAACCAGCTCCGGAAGCATTTTTTCTCAAAAGATCCTGAACTTCGAATGATCTCTCTCCAAAAAAAAGATCAGCTCCCTGCTGCTCGAGCGCTACGATTTTTCTTAGGATAGCGCCTGTAGAACTTGTAGAAATTCTTCCGTAATCCTTTTCAAATTCATCCTTTCCTTCTTCTGTGGAATATTGAAGGATTTTTTTTAAATCCTTCAGGTCAAGTAAGGGTAATTGCCTATCATCGCAGTATTTAAAAACAATAGCCAGGATTCCGGTTTGAGTAGAAGAGAGGTCCAGGATTCTTGACAATAGAACTGGTCCAAATTCGCTAACCGTAGCTCTTAACCGCACGCCTGCTTGGTCTGAGAGGCTCAAAATTTCTACTGGTGATTCTTTAGGAGTGAACGGGAAATCAAGTAGTCTATGGCGGTCGTCTATAAATGTTGCGCCTGAAGAAGGCTTTGCGATTCCGCTAAGATCACCTTTAACATCCATTAAAAGAACCGGAACTCCTTTTTCAGAAAGGTTTTCAGCCAGTATTTGCAGTGTCTTAGACTTTCCTGTTCCAGTAGCGCCGGCAATAAGACCATGACGGTTCATGGTTTTAAGAGGGATTTTAACGGCCGCTTCAGCGTGGGTTTTGCCTTCATACATCGCTGCACCCAAATAGATGTAGTCGCCTTTTGGTTTATATCCTTCCTGGATAGAGTTTATAAATTTTTCAGATTTTTCCATTTGAGCTAAGTTATTATAATTTTTTTAAGCCTTTAATTAACTGGAGAATTCAAAAGTTTCAATGTGCCGTTTCCGGCATTCAGTTCAGCGAGAATCCCATTAGGTATAGTAGAATTATTATCGATATGTCCTATCATTGCGCCGGAATATGCCGGAATTCCCAATGGTTTAATATAATGGTCTACCACCTCTTCCAGTGTTAAAGAACCATAACCGCTACCTCCTGGATCGCAATCACTACATTTGCCGAATACAAAACCTGAGATCTGGTCTAATACTCCACCTAATTTCAATTGGGTTAACATGCGGTCTATCGCGTATATTTTTTCTCCTACCTCTTCAACATAGAGGATTTTTCCTTTCCAGTCTTCGGGGAAATAAGGTGTTCCCATAATAGAGGTCAAAACGGATAAATTTCCTCCCAATAATTCTCCCGTAACTGTACCTTTCGAAATCACACGTATTCTATTTGAAGTCTGGACTAGATTATTCCCCTTTTCAACGGGGTTCACATAAGTAACAGTCTCTCCTTCAAAAACTAATTTCCTGAAATGTTCAAAACTAAAGGAATTCCAAGTTGAAACTGCTACAGGTCCATGAAAAGTTACCAGCCCTGTCTTTTTATAAATTGCGAGATGTAGAGCGGTAATGTCACTGTATCCCAGGAATATCTTTGGATTTTTTCTGATCACATCATAATCAATTTTATCCAGGATTCTGGCAGAACCAGATCCTCCTCGCAAAGCAACTACTGCTTTTACCTCCTTATCCTTAAACATTTGGTTAAATTCTTTGGCTCTTTCTTCATCCGTGCCGGCTAGGTGTCCGTATCGTGCCTGGGCATATTTTCCGAATTTTACTTTCAAACCCATCGCTTCGAAAGATTCTTTTGCGATCTGGTAGGGTTCGCTTTCAAAGATTGCTCCAGCTGGACTAACAATACCAATAAGATCTCCTTTACTTAAATGTTTAGGTCTTATTAAATCCTTAGAGGTGTTATTTTTTTCTTTAGCAGTACTAAAGGAAGCTGTGGAATAGGCCAATCCTGCCAGCCCAAGGTTTATTACAAAGTTTCTTCTTTTCATTTTTATGATGTGCTTATCCGAAAATAGGGATTATTTAGGAGTTTAGAAATTTCAATAATGATCTCTTATCATTATCAGAAGGTCTTCCATGGCATCCTTTAATTCCTGAGTAGGAATGGTAAAATTGGAATTCATGAAACTGAAGATTAGAAATTTGCCTTTTTTAGTAGTTAGGAATCCGCTTAAACTATAGTTATTCCTGAGGCTTCCTGATTTTGCATATACAAATGGGGCTTCAGAATCAAGCAAATTTTTAAGAGTACCATTTTTACCAGCAGTAGGGAATATGTCCTTTATATAATTTTCGCTTTTCAATTTCAATATTTTTTGCAGAATAGCTACCATACTAGCGGGAGTTACTAGGTTGTATCTTGAAAGGCCACTACCGTCGACCCAGAAAACTTCATTCGGTAATTCTTTCAGGGATTCACTTTTCATCTTTATCGCTATGGATGATTTGAGTGTATCACTAAACTTATTTGAGATCATTAGTAAAAGCTGTTCCGCAATAAAGTTATCGCTTTCCTGAAGCATAAATTTATAAACTGTGTCTGAGGGAATCGATTTAAATTCTTTATTCAAATTAATATCCTTATCAGAAATTTTTACGGGTTTTTTTAGAGTGTCCTTAAGAAGTCTAAGGCTTAAAGATTCTGAGGGAATAAAAGGAACTTTTCTTTCATATGATTCGTTGGATGGAGCTACGAAAAATATATTTTTATTTAAAAGCCTAGCCTGGCTATTTTCTTTAAAACGAATCGAATCCTTAAAAATATCTGGCTTAATCATAGTTCCCTTCCTTCTTTCGTGCTCAATCTTAACAAGATTTCCATAAATGGGAAAAGCAGATTTTTCTGTAGAAAAAGAATAGGAGTAGTCATCCCAGGCCCAGCCCGGACCATATATACCATCCTCATAATTAGAAGGTATATATATCAAATGCTTTTCAGTATTATTGAGGAAATCCAAAGCTTTCGATGAGTTGAAATTAGGATTTAAAAAAGAGGGATCTGCATTTGCAGAAAAGAATAAGGTATCCTGGGTTTGATAATAATTGAAGGTGGTTAGAGAATCCTTAAGATATTCGATTCCTGCAAGAAAGGTTAGAATTTTTATATTGGATGCAGGGGTGAAATACCTATTCGAATTATACTCATAGATAGATTTTCCAGTTTCAGGATCATAAATACTTATCCCGATAAATCCACTCTGGAATGATCTTTCCTTTTGTAATTTTTTGGAAATTTTAGGCGAACATGAATAGAGCATTATTCCAAAAAATAATGCTGTCATAATTCGAGGAATTATATAAGATCTCAAGATAGAATACTTTACCAAACTAATATAAGCCTAAAAAGTTTTTAAAAACAAGGCTTCTGTTAATCCTTATCCACTTAACACGCATTATTGGTACACCTGAAAGTTTCTAACTATCTTTGCAGGC
>CAYWAB010000109.1:6708-9884 GCA_964456105.1 uncultured Christiangramia sp.
TATGATTTCAGAAGAAACAAAACAACTGGTCGATAAGGGGATTATGCTTCCGCTAATGGAAGAATTTTATACCATTCAGGGAGAAGGTTATCATAAAGGCACCGCGGCTTATTTTATAAGAATTGGCGGGTGTGATGTGGGCTGTCATTGGTGTGATGTAAAAGAGAGCTGGAATTCAGAGATACATCCTCCTACCCCTGTAGGAAAGATCGTGGAGAACGCAGCCAGGTATAGTGATACCGTAGTGGTCACTGGAGGAGAACCTCTAACCTGGGATATGACGCAATTGACCCAAGGTCTAAAAAAACAGGGCTGCCAGGTCCATATTGAAACTTCTGGAGCATATGATCTTACCGGTATATGGGATTGGATTTGTCTTTCACCAAAAAAGATAAAACTTCCCAAACCGGAGATTTACCCTTTGGCCAATGAGTTAAAGGTTATTGTTTTTAATAAACATGATCTGAAGTTTGCAGAAGAACAGGCTGCGAAAGTAAGTGAGAACTGTATTTTATATTTGCAACCTGAATGGAGTAACCGGGAAAAGATGATTCCCTTAATTGTTAACTACGTGATGAAAAACCCTAAGTGGAAAGTAAGTTTACAAACACACAAATATTTGAATATTCCATAAAAAAAACGCCTTTTAATAAGGCGTTTTTTTTGTTTCAGTTCCTAATTTATTTAATCAGCATCTTTGAAGGGAACCTTTACATATTTATCGTCCCATCCAATTAATAAATTCATTCCGTTAGAGGCTTTTTCGAAAGCCATGGACAGTGCCTCGATACTGGTAGAAGACTGTCTCACCGGTACAGTTATACGGGCGACATCTTGTACCTCTTTATATTCATAGGCTCCCCAAGTGTTGATGTTGTTATTCAGGATAATGGTCCATTCTTTTTCTCCAGGTATAGTAAATAAAGAATAAGTTCCAGCGTCAATAGTAGCGCCTGCTACCTGCATATCCTGGTAAAAAGTTATTTCAGTGGCCTCGTTTGCTCCAGTTCTCCATACCTCTCCGTAAGGTATAAGTTTTCCGAATATTTCACGATTTCGCTTTTGTGGACGGCTATAAATAACTCTGGCGATGGCTTCATCGTTGTTGTTTCTGTATATAGTCATGTCCATTGGGCTGGCATCCAGTTTGGCAAAGTTTGGAGAATCCTGTGCGTTAACCTCATTTGCGGATACCGTAAATGCAATTATTAGAATGCTAAGAATAAATTTTTTCATTATCGGGATTTTTTGGATTTATAAATTTCATTTAAAGATAAGTGAAGGTCTACAGGTTAATTGTTAAAAAAGTATTTATGTGCTGTTAAATTTTAAAGGTTTACATATGAAAGAAATATTGTAGATGAATTATGATTGTCGTTTAAAAATCTATTTAATATTAAAAAAATAGTTTACAAAAATAATCAAAATAAAAGATAATGTTTTAGTAAAGTAAGTATTAATACATATTTGTATTGAATAATTAAACAATATAAGTCATGTGTGGAATTTTAGCAGTTATCGGAAAAGATTTGGAAACAGCCAAAATTAGAAGTCTTTCCAAGAGAATGTCTCATAGAGGACCCGATGAAAGCGGATTAAAAATTACAGAGACCGGCCATGTGCTTGCTCACGAACGTCTTTCAATCGTAGATCTTACTACGGGGATTCAGCCTATCCAAGGGACAGATTCGGCCTGGATGGTCCATAATGGAGAGATCTATAACCACATGTCTTTAAGGAAAAATGAACTTAAATCTCATACTTTTCGTACCACCGGAGATTCCGAGGTGATTGTTCATCTTTATGAAGAATACGGATATGATTTTGTACATATGCTTGACGGGGATTTCTCTTTCGTAGTTATAGATGGTGATGATTTTATTGTAGGTAGGGATCCGATTGGAGTTAAACCACTTTATTACGGAACAGATGCAAACGGAGCTTTATGGCTTGCAAGTGAAATGAAAGCCCTGGTGGATTCTTGTGTTGAATTCTCTGCATTTCCTCCAGGTCATTATTATACTCCTAAAACTGGATTTGTAAGATACTATAAACCAGATTGGTTTGAATCAGAAAAAGCTGTGTTACCGGCAGATCTAACTAAATTGAGGGAAAGTCTTATTGAGGCTACCCGGAAAAGATTGATGGCAGACGTCCCTTTGGGTGTTCTTTTAAGTGGAGGCCTTGACTCTTCTTTAACTTCTTCTATCGCAGCAAGATTGATGGAGGGCACCGGACAAAAATTACACTCCTTTTCCATAGGACTAGATTCAGAAGCTCCAGATCTTATTGCGGCTAGAAAAGTGGCTGAATTTTTGGGGACGGAACACTATGAGATACATTTTACAGTAGAGGAAGGTATTGAAATACTTTCTCAACTGGTATGGCACCTCGAAACTTATGATGTTACTTCAATAAGAGCAAGTACCCCAATGTATTTCCTTTCGAAGGCCATCGCGGAAAAAGGTATTAAGGTTGTTCTTTCAGGTGAGGGCTCTGATGAGATATTTGGTGGTTATCTATATTTCAAAAACGCACCCTCTGCTGAGGAGTTTCAAAAGGAAACCATCAGAAGGGTTCAAAGACTGGCAACTGCCGATTGTTTGAGGGCAGATAAATCAACAATGGCTCACGGTTTAGAGGCCCGGGTTCCTTTTCTTGACAAAGCTTTTCTCAAGACCGCAATGGAGATAATTCCGGAAGAAAAAATGCCTGTCAGCTATAAAGGAATTGAAAAATACATTCTAAGAAAAGCTTTTGATACTCCTGAGAAACCTTTTCTTCCTTCAGAAGTGTTGTGGAGGCAAAAAGAACAGTTTAGTGACGGAGTTGGATACAACTGGATTGATCAACTAATTGAATATGCATCGAAGCAGGTTTCCGATGTCCAAATGGAAACTGCAGCGGCAAAATATCCGGTAAATACTCCGGCAACCAAGGAGGCGTATTTTTACAGAGAGTTATTCCATAAGCACTTCCCTCAGGAAGCCGCTGCGAAGACAGTAAAAAGATGGATCCCAAAATGGCAGAAAGACCTGGATCCAAGTGGCAGGGCCAACGAAACTCATGTTGCCCCAGGATTAAAAAAGGAATTAGTCTAAGCTTAACCTTTAATCTTTTTTACTGAAACCCGAACCGTGAAAGAATTCCTGAAACGGTTCGGGTTTTTCCACATT
>CAYWAB010000110.1:0-9837 GCA_964456105.1 uncultured Christiangramia sp.
TTAATTATGCTAAAAAAATTGGTAATACTATCTTTGCCCACTGAAAAATTTTATTCATGAAGATTTCATATAACTGGCTTAAGCAATTTATCAAGCTTCCTGAAGATGCAGAGAAAACCGGTGAATTATTGACCGACCTTGGGTTAGAGGTTGAAGGGATTACAAGTTTCCAAAGTGTTAAAGGCGGATTGGAAGGAGTGGTGGTTGGTCACGTACTTAGCTGTAACCCACATCCTAATGCCGATAGATTGCAGTTAACCAAAGTTAACCTTGGCAATGGTGAAGAAGTGCAGATCGTATGTGGAGCTCCGAATATCGCGGCAGGACAAAAAGTTCCTGTAGCAACCATTGGCACCAAACTTATCGCTGATAATGGTGAAGCCTGGGAGATCAAGAAAGGAAAGATCCGTGGTGAAGTCAGTCACGGAATGATCTGTTCCGAAAAGGAACTCGGTCTTGGTGAGAGCCATGAGGGGATCATGGTAATGGATAATGAGTTGATCCCAGGGAAACCTGTAAGCGAAGTCTTCGAAATTGAGAATGATGAAGTTTTTGAGATCGGACTTACTCCCAACCGGGCAGATGCCATGAGCCACTGGGGTGTAGCACGCGATCTTAAGGCAGGTTACCAGCAACAGGGCAAGCAGTTGGAACTCATCACCCCATCCGTCAGCAGTTTCCATGTAGATAACAGAAGCCTTAGAATTCAAATCAAAGTAGATGATTCTAACCTGGCTCCAAGATATTGCGGAGTTACTCTTTCTGAAGTAAAAGTAGGAGAATCGCCAGACTGGCTCAAGAACCGTTTAAAAGCTATCGGGATTAGTCCAAAGAATAACGTAGTAGATGCTACCAATTATGTAATGCATGAATTAGGACAACCATTACATGCTTTTGATGCTGGAAAGATTTCAGGTAACGAAATCAATGTAAAAACTTTAAAATCCGGTACTAAATTTACCACTTTGGACGAGGTTGAAAGGGAACTTCATGAAGATGACCTGATGATCTGTGATGCAGAAAAACCTTTATGTATAGCAGGAGTCTTTGGTGGATTGAACAGTGGAGTGACTGAAAGTACCACCCAGGTATTTTTGGAAAGCGCCTATTTTAATCCGGTGAGCGTCAGAAAAACGGCAAAAAGACACGGGCTAAGTACTGACGCCTCCTTCAGATTTGAAAGAGGTATTGACCCTAATGCGGTAGAATACGCTTTAAAAAGGGCTGCTTTACTTATTTGTGAGATTTCCGATGCAAAGATCACAAGTGACGTCGATGATCTATATTTTAAGAAGATAGAAGATTTCCAGGTATTCCTTACGTTCGAAAAGGTAAATCGACTCATTGGTGAAAACCTCCACCGGGAGACCATTAAATCTATATTGGCTTCTCTGGAGATCAGGGTAAACAATGTCACTGAAACCGGAATGGGACTAACCATTCCTTCCTACAGAGTTGATGTACAGAGAGAGTCTGATGTTATAGAGGAGATCCTAAGGGTTTATGGCTATAACAACATCAAATTTGGGGATAAGCTGAGCCTTTCTGTTGCCAACTCTTCAAAATTTGAAGATTATAAGATACAGAATATCATCGCCGGGCAATTGGTAGGCCAGGGATTCTATGAGACCATGTCCAATTCCCTTACAACTCCCGCTTATAACAAACTTAGCGAAGACCTAAGGGAAGAATACCAAGTAGAAATGCTTAATCCCCTTAGCCAGGACCTCTCAGTCTTGAGACAAAGCCTATTGTTCTCTGGACTGGAAACTATAAGTTATAATGTTAACCGAAAAAGGAACAATGTAAGGATCTTTGAATTTGGAAAGACCTACCATTCCTTCGTTAGCGGAAGGGAAGAAAATAAACACCTTTCCCTTTTCATTTCGGGAGAGCGAACCGCAGAAAGCTGGAATAGTCTACCTTCTAATGGAAATTTCTTCTATCTCAAAGGAGTGATCAATTCTATTTTTCAGAAACTGGGAATCAAGAACCTAAAAACAAAGTCAGCAAAAAGCGGGTTGTTCTCAGAAGCTCTTCAAATGAGCACTAAAAAAGCGAAACTTGTCGAGTTCGGGGTCGTGAAAAAATCGATTCTTAAGAAATTTGATATAGATCAGGAGGTAATATTCGCAGATTTTAACTGGGAAGAAGTTCTGGATGTAGCGAAAACTCAAAAAACAAGCTTCTCTCCTATTCCAAAATATCCGAGCATGAGGAGAGACTTCGCCCTACTTCTGGATAATTCTGTCACCTATGACGAGATTGAAAATATAGCCACCCAAACGGAGAAGAAGCTTCTCAAAGAAGTTAATCTTTTTGATGTCTACGAAGGGAAGAACTTACCTGAAGGCAAAAAAAGCTACGCGGTTAGTTTTGTCTTCCAGGATGAAAATAAGACCTTAACAGATAAGCAGGTGGATAAGATGATGAATAAACTTCAGCAAAGTTTCGAGAAAGAATTAAAGGCTGAATTGAGATAATTAAAAAACCCTGTGATCGTCACAGGGTTTTTTTATTTTTTCAAGTATTTATTTTATGGGGAAGTCCTTGAAAATTTCATCAATATTTTCTCGTATCTCCCTTTCAAATCGTTTAGTTTCTATGGGTTCGTCGGTCTTCCCTCTCCAAAGGATCTCATTGGTTCGCCTGTCTATAATATCTATAACTATTGACCGCTCACGATAAGGAACCTGTTGTATCCTTGGACCGTTTATACGTTGAATGGTAAAATAGTTGTCGTAAATAAAATTCTCGTAATAAGGCCCAATATAGAATCCTGGTCTGTAATAAGGATAATTAGTATATACAGGATTGGCGTTCACTGCGATTTTTTCATCAAACATTACATGAGCGTAAACAAGCACGTCCGGCTGAATTTTATCAAGCACATAACCTTCTTCCTGCATATTTGCCTTAATGGTTTCTACCACTATTTCTTGAATCCTGTTATTATTATAATCCCGACTCATTATGGTATCCTTGTTAGGTAGGAAGGCATAAGAATCATAAGATTTTAATTTTTTATAATCATCCTTCGTTGTAACTCCACTTGAGCCACAAGAATTAAAGAAAAGGACGCTTAGAATAATTAGAACATTAAACTTTAAAATTTTCATAGTCGCATTCATTTTATTTAAAAGGAAAATAACTGGAAAGACAGTAATTCCCAAGCCATAGCTGATGTTTGACGTTTATTTAACGGAAAAAAGCGGCAATAAAGCCGCTTTTCAAAAGTTTCCTTAAAGTAATAATTACTTAGCTGGTAATAATACTGAATCTATTACATGGATCACTCCATTAGATTGATCTACATCTGCAATAGTTACAGTAGATACATTTCCGGCGGCATCCTTAAGTTTTACCTTATCTCCATCCAGCATAGCAGATAATTCTCCACCACTAACTGTTGTAAAAGTTGCCGTACCGTTACCTTTCTTAATAGCTGCTACCACGTCTGCCGCTTCGAAGTCTCCGGCAAGAACATGATAGGTTAAAATAGTTTGTAAAGTCTTTTTGTTTTCTTCCTTCAACAGAGACTCTACAGTGCCGTCTGGAAGCTTGGCAAAAGCTGCATTTGTAGGAGCAAAGACAGTAAAAGGCCCGTCGCTCTGCAATGTGGCTACAAGATCTGCAGCCTTAACAGCCGCTACCAAAGTAGTGTGATCCTCTGAATTAGCTGCGTTCTCCACAATATTTTTGGAAGCATACATTTCAGCTCCTCCAACCATTTTTTGTGCAGTACCAGATATTCCTATAAAAAGGAATAAACTTAATGCGATTAAAGTCTTCAAATTTTTCATAATACAATTTTTTATTTGTTATATCTAAATAACGAGGTTAGTCCTTAAACGGTTTTTAAAAAGCAGCTAATTAGTAAAGAATTAACAGCTGTAAAGGCTTTTGAATACTATAATTCAAAGATTATCAGCGCTTTTAGGATTGGTATTTTAAAGTTATTTCCATAATTTAGTGCGGCTAAAGAAAAAGAAAGATGAAGTTGAGAATTCCCCGCACCGATATTGAAAAGCAACTACTTAAGGTTAGAACTAAGACTCATTCAGAAAATCGGATTCTTGAAGAGGTAAATGATATTTTGAAACAATCTGATCTTAAGGATGAGCAGATCATCAGCCTGATAGAATCTGGAGATTCTGTAGAACAAAATAAACTAAACCCCGATCTCCTTGAGACCTCCCGTATTTTTCATATCAATCAGATCCAAAAAATCTGTGTGGATTATCGATTAAGATTTCTGAACACTAAATTATTTAAAGGTAAAATTCCATATGAGGCCTTAATGGAGATAAAAAGAATAGAGAAACAGCATGATACTATTTTAAAAGGGTTTCGAATAATAGCTCCTTCAAAATTATTCAAACTGGAAAATGCGGATGATCCGCTTCTTTTCGTGCCTATAGGGAATGGTTATTATTATCTTATCCATAAATGGGGGAATGATCTTCATCCTTTCAGAAAACTCCTGATGTGGCCTTTCAAAAACCTGGAAAACTTCATCATACTCTTACTTGGGATAAGCTTCCTAACCGCGTTGCTGGTTCCGGAAGGCCTATTTACCTGGGATCAATCCACTACCGAATTCTTCATGATCTTCTTTTTCATATTTAAATGGTTTGCCGGCTTAAGTATTTTCTTTGGTTTTAAAAAAGGGAAGAATTTCAGTACCGAGATCTGGAACAGTAAGTTTTATAACGCCTAGAACGTTAATTTCACTTTAAAGTACATTTGCAGCTAATCACTTATTCGTAATTTAAACAATAAAACTAATTACAATGAGTGAAGAAAAAGAATACAAAAGAGTCTATACTGGCTCGGAAACTAATGTACAATATCTTCAGGAACTTTTTGATGAAGCAAACATTCACTACCGGGTAAGGAATGATTTCGATTCTGGTCTGCGAGCTGGTTTTGGTGGAGGACTACCAGGACAGGTTCAGCTTTTCGTAATGGATCGTAATTATGAGGAAGCTTTGAAAATTGCTAAATCTACCTTCCCGAAAGATTTTCAGAATGAATAACGATACGGAAGAAGTCACTTCGGAAGATTCTAAACCCCAAAAAAATAACTGGAACCTGATCCTTGGAATCATGTTTCTACTATGGGGAAGTTACCGAATGTACCAACATCTTTATTCTGTTGAAAATGATACTTTCGGTATCGTCCTTGCCGCAGGATTTATAGCCTTCGGAATTTATGATCTGTATAAATATTTCAGAGGTGTCTAAAAAAAAGCTCCGCAAATTGCGGAGCTTAACCTTTTACCATTTCAATATCGCGCTACCCCAGGTAAATCCACTTCCAAAGGCGACCAGAACCACAATATCACCTTCATTCACTTTTCCTTCTTCCCAGGCTTCAGTAAGCGCAATTGGGATAGAGGCCGCAGTGGTATTACCGTATCTCTGTATATTATTATAAACCTGATCGTCCCTTAATTTGAACTTTTGCTGAACGAACTGGGATATTCTTAAATTCGCCTGGTGAGGGATCAACATATCAATATCCTTAACTTCAAGTCCGTTAGACTCCAAGCCTTCATTAATTACCTCTGAAAAACGCTGGATCGCATTCTTAAATACGAACTGGCCATTCATATATGGATAATACGGGATATCATCTCCTTGTGGATTATCCTTAATAATTTCAGGTACCCAGTATTCGGTACTCGGTCCTTTTAATGAAAGTTCAAGGGCATGTTTACCTTCAGAATGGAGATGAGTAGAAAGAATACCCTGGCCATTGTGATCACTCCTGGTAAGGACAGCGGCTCCGGCACCGTCTCCAAAAATTACGGAAACAGACCTTCCCCTAGTGGTAAAATCCAACCCACCGCTGTGGTTTTCACTACCTATCACCAGTACATTACGGTACATTCCTGTCTTAATGAACTGATCTGCAACAGAAATAGCATAAATGAAACCACTGCACTGGTTGCGAACGTCCAGGGCTGGACAGGTTTTGATTTCAAGCATTTCCTGAACCTGTACTCCACAACCAGGAAAATAATAATCCGGGCTGAGTGTGGCGAAAATAATGAGATCGATATCATCCTTATCAATTCCAGACCTTTCAATAGCTATTTTGGCAGCCTTAACGCCCATAATAGCAGTTGAATTTCCATCTCCCTTCTTAATATGTCTTCTTTCTTTGATACCTGTTCGTTCTGTGATCCATTCGTCATTGGTATCCATTATTTGCGAAAGATCGTCGTTGGTCACTACATTTTCAGGTACATATTTCCCTAATCCTGCAATTTTTGTTTGGTACATGAATTATTTTGTGTTTTTAAAACTTATTCTTATTAAATTTAAGCAAATTGTGAAAAAACAGACGTGTAATATACTAAAGATTCAAATTCCTTCAGTTTTTGCAGTCTTCTAATTTTAAACTAAAACTTACTTTATGAAGCAAATAAGTATTTACCTATGTGGATTAGTAATCTCCTTATGGAGCATCAATGCACAGGAAAATTTAGATTATCAGAAACCACCAAAAGAAATCCTGGAATTAATTGATGTACCTCTTGCCCCTAATACCTTAATTGACAGTAAGGGAGAAATGATGATATTCCTTTATCGCGATCAGTTTAAAAGCATTGCTGAACTTAGCGAAGAAGAAATGAGACTTGGGGGATTAAGGATCAATCCGGTTACCAACATTAATAGCCGTGCTACCTATTATAACAATATTAAAGTTAAACCGGTTACCGGTAATACTCCAAAAGAGATTTTAGGTTTACCCGAAAACCCCCGGCTAACTAATTTCAGCTGGTCTCCAGATGAATCTATGATTGCCTTTACACATACTTCCAATTTAGGTGTAGAATTATGGGTTCTTGATGTCGAAGCTGGTTCAGCAAAAAAACTGACAGAAGCCCAAATAAATGCCAATATGCGCAGTACCATCAACTGGTTCAGAGATAATTCGGCCATTCTGGTCACCATGCTGCCAGAAGATCGTAAACCTCTAATAGATACTGAGACCTCGGTGCCTACCGGCCCTACAATTTCTGTTAGCGATGGTAAAGAGGCACAGAACAGGACCTACCAGGATTTGCTCAAGAATCCTAATGATGAATATAATTTTGAACAATTGGCAAGGTCTGAGCTTGTGAAAGTCAATCTGGACGGCAGCAGTTCGAAATGGATGGAACCAAAGATGTATAGTGATATTTCGTTTTCTCCGGATGGAAAATATGTAATGATCACCAACATTAAAAAGCCGTTTTCTTATTTGGTTCCTTACTACAGGTTTCCTTCAGAAACTAATATTTACACCTCAGATGGTAGCCTGGTCAATAAAATCAATGAGGTTCCTTTAATTGAAGACCTTCCTAAAGGTTTTATGGCAGAAAGAGAAGGAAAAAGAGACTTTGAATGGCGAGATGACAAACCTTCAAGTCTGGTATATGTAAAGGCCCTCGATGGCGGAGACCCGGAAAAAGAAGCTGAATATCGCGATGAATTCTTTCAGCTGGAAGCGCCTTTCAAAGGAGAAGGCCGGTCCCTATTAAAAGTAATAAACAGAGCAAGTGGAATTACCTGGGGTAATGATGATATAGCAATCGCAAGAGATTACTGGTGGAATACAAGGAATACCAAGACCTATGTTTTTGATCCATCAAACAATTCGGAAAAACCATATATGCTTTTCGACAGAAATTACCAGGACGTCTATGGAGATCCCGGTGATTTTGTAAGAACCAAAAATAAACTGGGACGTAATGTACTATATCTGGAAAATGGAGATGCGTTTCTTTTAGGTTCCGGCTTTACTGAAGAAGGTCAATTTCCTTTTGTAGATAAGATTAATCTTGAAAACGGCAAAACTGAGCGTATCTACCAATCGGAATTCGAGGATAAGAAAGAAACCCTGGTTGAGGCAATCGATATGAAGAAAAGAGAATTGCTCGTTAGAATTGAATCTGCTACCGAGTATCCAAATTATTATATCAGAAACTTAGACGGCAGAGGCGATCCACTAACACAGATCACTTCCTTTGAAAATCCTTTTAAAAGCCTTGAAAATGTATCCAAGGAGGTTATCACTTACAAGAGAGAGGATGGCCTGGAACTTAGCGCTACCCTTTATCTACCGGCAGGATATGATAAAAACGATCCCATTGAGCTACCTATGTTAATGTGGGCTTATCCAAGGGAATATAAAGACAAGAGTTCTGCTTCCCAGAACACTTCCAATCCTAATGATTTTACTTATCCTTATTATGGGTCGCCCGTATACTGGGTGAACAGGGGTTATGTAGTCCTGGATGATGCAGCCTTTCCTATCGTGGGTGAGGGAGAGGAAGAACCGAATGACAGTTTTAGGAAACAGTTGGTGGCCAATGCAAAAGCTGCGATAGATGTTGTAGCTGAAAAAGGATATGTAGACAGGAACAGAGTTGCAGTAGGAGGACACAGTTATGGAGCATTTATGACAGCTAACCTTCTATCACACTCAGATCTTTTTGCTGCGGGAATTGCACGTAGTGGCGCCTACAATAGGACTCTCACTCCTTTTGGATTCCAAAGTGAACAGAGAAGTTACTGGGAAGCACCGGATGTTTATTACAATATGTCTCCATTCATGCATGCTGACAAAATGAAAACTCCATTACTTTTAATTCATGGAGAGGCAGATAACAACTCCGGTACTTATCCAATGCAGAGTGAGAGATACTTCAATGCACTAAAGGGACTTGGAGCTACCGCAAGACTGGTTATGCTTCCAAAAGAAAGCCATGGTTACAGTGCAAAAGAATCGGTTTTGCATGTACTTTGGGAACAAGACCAGTGGCTGGAAGAGCACGTAAAGAATAAAGAAAAGAATGAAGTGACCACACCTGAGGCACAGGTTCAGGATTAATGAATCAAATTAGGTTGAAAAAGAAAAGCGCAGACTAATAAAAGACTGCGCTTTTCAAACAACCTAACCAATAAATCAACCATTAGAGATACACTCTAAACTTATTAATTTCTACAGTAGCTTTAAGATCATGTAATAGATTGTAAAGGCCAAAAAAGGTCCTACTCATATAGAGAAAATGTCTACTTCCTCTATTTCCATTCATTCTCCTCAATTCGGGGTCTTTGGAATACCTTTCACTAAGTTGCGTAAGATGCTTCCAAAATTCTTCGTCAGTAAAATCAAATGTCTCAGATTGAAATGGGGTTGAGAACATTTTGAACATTTCGTAAAACATTTCAGAAAAGAACTCTTTCTCTTTCGGAGTATCTGATTCGGTAAGGATTTCCAGATCCATTAATCTTTTCTGAAAAAATTCTTTATTATTTAGGTTTTCCCTGTTGACGAGGGAAAAATAAGGATCATAAAAATCTTCAGGTATTTGTTTTATACACCCAAAATCGATCGCGATAAGGTTATTATCCTTATCCACTAAAAAATTACCCGGATGTGGATCTGCATGAACCTGTTTTAAACCATGGATCTGGAACATATAGAAATTCCAAAGTGCCTGTCCTATTTTATTAGCTAATTCCTGATCATCGTTCTGTTTAGCGAAATCGCTTAGATGAATTCCATCCATCCAGTCCATTGTAATGATCTTTTCACTGGATAGATCTTCATAATATTTTGGAAACTTCAAGTCTGGTATGTCGCTACAAGCCTCTGAAATTTCTTTACTCTGTTTTACCTCGAGCACGTAATCTGTCTCTTCCAGCAATTTACCTTCCACCTCCTTGAAATATTTCTCGGAGTCTTTGGCAGTGAGGTTGAACATTTTCAAAGCTATAGGCTTTACCATTGCAAGATCTGAGCTGATACTGTCTGCAACCCCCGGATATTGGATTTTC
>CAYWAB010000111.1:0-9835 GCA_964456105.1 uncultured Christiangramia sp.
TATTTAAACTACATCATATTTATGTATTACGGGGTGTAATGGAAATTTTTTTATTTTATATAATTATTAAAAGCAACTTCTGAACAGTTGGTAATTTTATTTTAATTTAGAGCTCCAGGAGATCCTTTCACTTTGCAAAAAAACAACTCAGTTGACCAATTCATTTAATATCTATAATGCTTCCGCAGGTTCAGGAAAAACATTCACCCTTGTTAAGGAATATTTGATTCTACTTTTAACTTCTGAGAAAAAGGACCGTTATAAAAACATTCTTGCCATCACATTTACCAATAAAGCTGTTGGTGAAATGAAAAGCAGGATTATAGAGAGCCTGGCAAGATTCGCAGATTCGGACAACCCAGAACCTGCCGATGCTTTGCTATCCGCCGTTCAGAAAGAAACAAATTTGGAAGTCCATGAAATAAAAAGGAAATCCCAGGAAATTCTGAAAAGTATCATTCATAATTACGCTGCTTTCGAGATCTCAACCATAGATGGCTTCACCCACAGGGTACTAAGAACATTTGCAAGGGACCTGGGAATTCCAATGAACTTCGAAGTTGAATTGGAAACGGACGATATATTAATGGAAGCTGTTGAAAGCCTAATAAGCAAGGCAGGAAAAGACAAAGTTCTTACCAAGCTACTTATTGAATTCACTCTCACAAAGGCCGATGACGATAAAAGTTGGGATATTTCGCGAGACCTATACGAGATCTCAAAGTTACTTACCAATGAAAATAATCTGAACGCTGTTGAAATCTTAAGAACAAAAACCCTTAAAGATTTTCAGGATTTTAAAAAGCAACTTATAAAAAATATCAAGGAAACGGAGGGAGCCATAAGTAAAACTGCCGATCTTTTTTTCGATTTGATCTCAAATGCCGGAATAGATCATAGTGATTTCAAGGGAAAGTATATTCCTAACTATTTTAAAAAGCTAAAATCTGATCCTAAAAACCTGAAATTCGAGGCCAAATGGATGGAGGAGATCGCCACTCATAATTTATATCCCCAAAGGGTAGAAGAAAATACCAAATCTGCCATAGATTCAATTCAGCCAGAAATAGCCGAAATTTTTTCAGCATCCAAAAAAGCATATTTTAAGATCGAATTCTTAAAAGAAATACGACGAAACATTGTTCAACTTTCCTTATTGAACGAAATTAACCGCGAGGTCGAAACCATAAAGAAAGAAAGGAATATCCTTTTGATCTCTGAGTTCAATCCCAGAATTGGCAAGGAAGTAAAAGATCAGCCTGCACCCTTCATTTATGAAAGACTGGGAGAACGATACCAACATTATTTCATCGATGAATTCCAGGACACCTCAACCATGCAATGGGAAAACTTAATCCCGTTGATAGCTCACAATCTTTCAGGGACCGAAACAAGATCCGGCTTAACTATAGTAGGGGATGCTAAACAAAGCATTTACCGCTGGAGAGGAGGAAGAGCAGAACAGTTGATAGATTTAAGCCAGGAAGCCAATCCTTTTCCCACGCCGAAAAGAGTTATAAACCTTCCAGACAATTACCGCAGCGGTTCCCAAATAGTTAATTTCAATAATAGCTTTTTCAAGTTTGCTTCTTCCATTCTTACTTTTCCGGAGTATTCCGAACTTTTCAAGCAATCTTCCCAGTATCCTAAAAGGGGAGAATTCGGATATGTGAACCTATCTTTTATCAATGCAGAGAATGGAGAAGAAGAATTGAAGACCTACACCGCAAGGATCCTTGAAATAATACAAAATCTTGATTCAGAAAATTTTTACAGGGAGGACATTTGTATTCTTACGAGGCGTAAAACAGAAGGCGTTGCGGTTGCTGAATATCTAGTGGAAAATGGCATTCCTGTAGTTTCATCAGAAAGCCTGTTAATATCGCAGTCGGCAAAAGTGAATTTTATTATTGATATCCTTCATTTTTCTCTCAATCCCGAGGACGATCAATTAAAAATGAAGATTTTCGATTTTCTCGCGGACAAATATATCCCGATAGAGAATAATTACCGTTTAATTAGAGAGCATTTACCATATAACGGCAGTGACTTTTTTAAATTCCTAGAATATTATCATCTTGATTTCGACCTTGATCGAATAAAAAAAAGTTCTGTATATGAGGCGGTAGAATATATCATCAGAAGCTTTGATCTTGTTCAAGATTCAGATTCATATATCCAGTTTTTTCTGGATTTCGTATTCGAAACTTCAAAAAAGACAGCAAACAATCTTGTTAATCTTTTAGAGATATGGGAAAGGAAGAAGCAGAAACTGAGCATTGTCGCTCCAGAGACAGGGAGTGCAGTCCGGATCATGACTATACATAAATCTAAAGGCCTTGAATTTCCGATAGTGATTTATCCTTTCGCGAACTCAAGATTCCAGGATACCAGTAAAGATTCTCTATGGATTGAAACAGGCAATGAAAAAATCCCTATTGCCTATGTAAATGCATCAAGTAAAATGCTCAATTGGAATGAGGATTCGATTAACGCATTCAGCACCTTAATTGCTCAAAACGAACTGGATACCCTCAACGTTTTATATGTAGCCTGTACAAGAGCCTCTCATCAGCTGTATTTGCTTACCAATTATCATGAAAAAGCTAAAAATTCTCCAAACATTCCGGATCTTTTTAAAGACTATTTGATTTCCACAGGAAAATGGGATGGCAGGTTAAGCTATGAGTTTGGAAAAAAACCAGCATTTAGTAACCGGAAGAGAAAATCCAACGAAGAAATGACGCCAAAACGATTTTTTTCCACTCCAACCCAGAGTGCAGCGGTAAAAATTGTGACGCGATCGGGTGCTCTGTGGGATTCCAATCAGCAGAAAGCAATTGAAAAAGGAGAAATTGCTCATGAAGTACTTTCGCGAATCAATTCCAAAGATGACAAGGAGAAGGCTATGTCTTGGGCAATAAATCAAGGCCTCATTGAAGAAAAACAGAAAGCGGATATTGAAAAACTTATTTCAGACATTTTAGAACATCCTGACTTGAAAGAATATTTCAAAGCAGATGTCTCTAATGTTAACGAAAAAGACATCCTTACGAGAACCGGAGAAAGATTAAGACCCGACCGGTTAAATTTTGAAGGAAAAAAAGTGACCATCATAGATTATAAAACAGGAGGTTATGTCGATGACCACAAAAATCAGATCTCCTCTTATGCCGAGGCACTCTCTGAAATGGGATATCAAATTGAAAAATCCCTATTAATCTACACTGCAGACCCGGTAAATATTAGAATTGTATAAAAGAAGTTTAAATTTGTGAAAAATATCGAAACATGTACGGAAAGATAAAAGACCATTTACAAAAAGAATTAGAGGAAATAAAGGAAGCTGGACTCTATAAAAAAGAAAGAATTATCACCGGGCCGCAAGATGCAGTGATCAAAATCTCTACCGGAGATGAAGTGATTAATTTCTGCGCTAATAACTACCTTGGTTTGTCATCACATCCGGAAGTGATCCAGGCTGCGAAGGATACATTAGACAGCCATGGTTTTGGAATGTCCAGCGTTCGATTTATTTGCGGAACCCAGGACATTCACAAAGAACTGGAAAAAAAGATCGCTGATTTCTATGGAACTGAAGATACTATTCTTTACGCAGCATGCTTTGACGCTAACGGAGGAATCTTTGAACCGCTATTAACGAATGAGGACGCCATAATTTCAGACTCTTTAAATCATGCTTCAATCATTGATGGGGTAAGGCTTTGTAAAGCTGCTAGATACAGGTACCAGAATGGGGACATGCAGGATCTGGAGAGTAAACTAAAAGAAGCAAAGAACAATGGAGCACGACATACGCTAATCGTTACAGATGGAGTATTCTCTATGGACGGTTTAGTTGCACCCCTGGATAAGATTTGCGATCTGGCAGATAAATATGGCGCGATGGTCATGATAGACGAATGCCATGCCACCGGATTCATTGGTGAACAAGGTATTGGAACACTTGAGGAAAAAGGAGTCCTTGACAGAGTAGACATAATTACGGGAACTTTAGGAAAGGCCCTTGGCGGGGCAATGGGTGGCTATACTACAGCCAAAAAGGAGATTATAGAAATATTGAGACAAAGATCCAGACCTTATCTCTTCTCCAATTCCCTGGCACCTGCCATTGTAGGCGCTTCCATTAAGGTTTTTGACATGCTTAAAAGGGATAATTCCCTTAGAAAAAAACTGAAAGAGAACACGGCATATTTTAAAAAGGGCATTAAGGATGCAGGCTTTGAAATAATTGATGGAGAGGCTGCAATAGTACCCGTTATGCTTCATGACGCCAAATTATCACAGGAAATGGCAGACAAATTACTGGAAGAAGGCATTTATGTAATTGGATTCTTTTATCCAGTAGTGCCAAAGGGTAAGGCCCGAATAAGAGTTCAGCTCTCTGCAGCACATCAAAAAGAACATCTGGATAAAGCCATAACAGCATTTAAAAAAGTTGGAAAAGAATTGGGTGTGATTTAGGATATTTAAACGAAATATAATATTTATAAAAAAAATTTATTAACTCTGATAATTAGATATTAAAACCGCTCCAAACCCTTTGGAATCGCCCTGTAATTAAGAAAACTTTATTATTTTTATCTTTGTTAGTATTCATTAAGCGTATACTTTTGTTCATAATTAACACTTAAAACTAAACTATTGAATATGAAACATCTTAGCAAAATTGTTCTGGCCACCCTACTGATATTTGGGTTTACTTCAGTGCAGGCTCAGGACTCAAACAATCCGTGGGCGTTGGGAGTTAGCGTAAACGCTGTAGACTTCTACCCTACAGGTGAGGATGCTCCTTTAGGAGGATTCTTCGATGAATATTTCAACACAAGTGATCACTGGAACGTTTTACCCGCTTTATCAAAGCTTTCCCTATCCAGATACATAGGAGCAGGATTTGTTGGTGAACTTAGTGGTTCAATCAACCAAATTGATAAATATGGAGACGATTCTGTATCAGATTTGGCTTATTACTCACTAGATGCATCTTTAGATTATAGCTTAAGAGCATTGCTGAACGATGGATGGGTTGACCCATTTTTAGGTGTTGGTGGTGGTTACGTTTGGATTGGTGACCAAAATGGTGAAGACATTTCAAATCTTGACGCTGCAACACTAAATGGTAAAGCAGGATTAAATTTCTGGTTTTCAGATAATATTGCTTTAACTCTTGAGTCAAAATATAAGCATGTTTTTGAAAACGACAATTCTTCTCATTTCCAACACGCTGCAGGTCTTAAATTCGTTTTCGGAGGTCAGGATTCTGATGGTGATGGAATATATGATAAGGATGATGAATGTCCAGAAGAGCCAGGTCTTCCTGAGTTCAACGGTTGTCCTGACACAGACGGAGACGGAATTGAAGATCGTCAGGATGCATGTCCAAACGAAGCTGGTTTAGCTGAATTTGACGGATGCCCAGACTCTGATGGTGACGGTGTAGCCGATCCTGATGATGAATGTCCTAATGAAGCTGGTCTAGCTGAGCTTAACGGATGTCCTGATGCTGATGGTGACGGAATAAGAGACGGAGACGATGAGTGTCCAAACGAAGCCGGTCCAGAAGCAAATAACGGATGCCCATGGCCAGACAGCGATGGTGACGGAGTACTAGACAAGGATGACGAGTGTCCTGATAATGCAGGTCCGGCATCTAACAATGGATGTCCAGAACCAACTGCTGAAATCATTTCAGAATTGAACGATTATTCTAACACTGTATTATTCGAATTTGACAGCGCTAAAATAACTGCAGATTCTGAAGATGCATTGATGGCTATAGTAGACATAATGAAGGAGTATCCACAGACTATATTCCATATTGAAGGTCACACAGACAGTATTGGTAGTGATTCTTATAATATGAAGTTATCTAAAGAGAGAGCTGCTTCTGTTGAAAAATGGTTAGAAGAGCACGGTATCCCGTCTAACAGATTAACCTCTGAAGGATATGGTGAGACTCAACCAATCGCAACCAACAGTACACCTGCAGGAAGACAGGAAAACAGACGTGTTGAGATCTCTCTTGATGAGGATAGAGAAATGAAAGAATAATTAGATTTAATTTTCTAATAAATCAATAGAAAAAACGTCTCGCTATGCGGGACGTTTTTTTATTTTAGGGCTATGGAATCATTCATTCGCGGGGTATTAAAAGAGCTTAAGAATTCTTCTAACTCAATTTCCGAATACATATTCATTTTACCCAGTAAACGAGCGGGTTCATTTTTGCTTAAAGAATTATCTGATCTCTCTGAAAATAATATTTTCGCTCCTGACATCTATAGCATAGAAGAATTTACCGAAGAAATCTCACACTTAGAAACTATAGATAATACCATTACCCTTTTTGAATTCTATGAGATCTACAAAACCAATACCCAAAAGAAAAATCTGGAAGATTTCGAAACTTTCGTACCCTGGGCACAAAGTCTTATTCATGACTTCAATGAAATAGACCGGTATCTGATAGACTACAAACCTTTCTTTAACTATTTATCAGGGATTCAGGATATAAAACACTGGTATTTGCAAGAAGAAAAGACAGACCTGATAAAAAATTATCTGGCATTCTGGAAAAAAATACCTCAATATTACGAAGCCCTTCAGTCCAGATTACTGGATAAAAAAATTGGATACCAGGGACTGATCTACCGGCAGGCCGCTAGTAATATTAATAACTATCTATCTAAGGCCAAGCAAACCCATATTTTTATTGGCTTCAATGCCTTGAACGAAGCCGAACAGGTTATAATCCAACATTTACTTGAGAATAAAAAAGCTAGAATATTCTGGGATCTTGACGAGACCTTCTATAAAGATCAGGTCCACGCCGCTTCCATGTTCGTGAGGGAATACCTTAAATCATGGTCCTATTACCAAAAAAATCCTTTGCCTAATTTTTCAACCAATTATTCAAAGCATAAGAATATCAATATAATTGGAATCCCCAAGAACATTGGACAGGCCAAATACCTTGGTGAGATCCTCACAGGATTTGATCAAGAACAATTGCAGAAAACCGCGGTGGTATTGGGTGAAGAGGAACTTTTATTACCGGTACTAAACAGCCTTCCACCGGAAATAGCTGAATTAAATATCACCATGGGGTTTCCAGTAAAGAATTCTCCCTTAAATTCTTTCTTTGAGATAGTTTTTCAAATCCACCTTAAAGATCAAAATTCATTTTATTACAAGGATGTATTATCCATTATCAATCACCCGGTCATAAATGCTACCCTAGGAGAAAAAGGAAGTTCACTTGCGCAGAAAATCCATAAAGAGAACCTGGTCTATCTTAAATACGAAACTATACTTGAGCATTTTGGAGAAAATCAAAAACCATTTATAGACGCCTGTTTTAGAACTAAGAAAGAAGATATATCAAAATTTATCGAAGATATACAACAGTTAATTTTTGGTCTTAAGTCCTATTTCAAGGAGGAGGAAGATCTATTGAGTTTGGAATTTCTTTACCACTTCCATCTTTTATTTAACAAACTGGCGACCCTTAACGAGAAATACCCCCATTTAAAGACCTTAAAGTCTTTGTATGATTTTTATAAAGAATTATTAAGTACCGAAGCATTAGATTTCCAGGGCAGACCATTTGAAGGCCTACAACTAATGGGAATGTTAGAGTCCAGAACACTGGATTTTGAAAACGTGATCATTACTTCACTGAACGAAGGAGTCTTACCAGCAGGGAAGTCAGATAATTCTTTTATTCCGTATGACCTTAAAAAAGAGTATAATTTACCTACCTATAAGGAGAAGGATGCCGTTTATACCTATCATTTCTATAGACTTCTTCAAAGAGCTAAGAACGTTTTCCTTTTATATAATACGGAAGCCGAAGGATTAAATTCCGGAGAGAAAAGCAGGTTTTTAACCCAGCTAGAAATTGAAAAAAATCCGATCCATAATATTTCGAGTCATATCGTGAGCCCTAAAGTTCCCGTTCAGCAAAAAAAATTGAAGGAGATCGTTAAGACACCGGAAATAATAGAAAAAATAAGGTCTCTTGCCAGTTCAGGATTTTCACCTTCAGCTTTGACCACCTATATTAGAAATCCATTAGACTTTTATACTCAATATGTTCTTGGAGTCAGGGAACAGGACGAAATTGAAGAAACCGTAGCTTTCAATACCTTGGGAACTGTGGTACATAATTGTTTGGAAACTTTATATAGACCTTTAGAATCAAAATACCTATCCGAAGAAATTATTGGAGATTTTTTGAAGAATTTGGAGGAACTTGTAAAAGCAGAATTTACTAAAACCTATTCAAAGATTCCACTCGAGGAAGGAAAGAACCTTTTAATCTTCGAGGTTGCCAAACGGTATCTATATAACTTTTTGAACTTTGAATTAAAAAGATTGAAACGTGGTGAAAAAATCAGGATCATAAAGGTTGAAGGAGACTATAAAGTGTTAATACCCATAGAAAAACTCCCTTTTTCAGTTTATCTTCGCGGCAAAATCGATCGGCTTGAAGAAGCTAATGGCACACTTCGAATTACGGATTACAAAACCGGTAAAGTAGAAGCCAGAAATTTAAGGCTGGAAGACTGGAAAGAAATAACCCAGGATTATGATAAGTATTCGAAATGCTTCCAGGTTTTAACTTATACAAGCTTGATCGCTTCAGAGAAAGATGTTACATTCCCGGCGGAAGCAGGAATCATATCATTCAAGAATTTAAAGTCTGGGTTTTTGAAGTTCGCTCATGAAAAAGATCCTCATATTACCAAAGAAACTCTTGAATGTTTCCAGGAACAACTAAAATCATTAATAATGGAAATCTGCAATCCAGAAATTCCATTTAAAGAAAAGGAAATCAAAAAATATTATGGCAGTTTCTAAAGAAAAGAACTTAATTATTGAAGGAAAGCACGAAAAGCCTATTCTAGCAGATATCATTTTTAAAGACGATGGAAAAGCTAAACCGGTGGTTATTTTCTGCCATGGATATAAGGGTTTCAAAGATTGGGGAGCGTGGGAAGTAATGGCTGAAAGATTTGCTGAAGAAGGTTTTTTCTTTGTTAAGTTCAACTTCAGCCATAACGGAACTACACCTGAAAATCCTACAGAATTTTTAAATATAGAAGCTTTTGGTGATAACAATTATGTGATCGAACTTGATGATTTACAATCCGTAATCGACTGGCTATTAGTACCAGATTTCCAGTTTGCGGACCAGCTAAAAGTAGATGATGTAAATATCATTGGCCATTCAAGAGGAGGAGGTATTGCCCTGATAAAGGCCTCAGAGGACAAAAGAATTAATAAACTGATCACCTTCGCTTCGGTATCAGATTTTAGTTCCAGATTTCCAGAAGGCAAAAAACTTGAGGCCTGGGAAAAGAAAGGGGTACAGTATATTGTGAATACCAGAACAGGACAGCAATTACCTCATCATTACCAATTTTATAAAAATTTTAGAGAGAATAAAGAGCGGCTGAATATAAAAAGAGCTGCCAAAAAGCTTGAAATACCTCATCTTATTGCGCACGGAAGTAGCGATACCAGCGTCTCTATAGGTGAAGCAGGAAACCTTTTTGAATGGAGCCCGGCGCCAAAATTACTATTAGTAGAAAATGCAGATCACGTTTTTGGTACAAAACATCCCTGGAACGGTGACGAATTGCCAAAAGAATTCAATCATATCATCAACAAAAGTATAGATTTCTTGAATACAGAATCTTCAGTTCTTTGGGATGAGTATAGCGAACCCGAAGAATAAAAAATAAAAACCACTGTAAAACAGTGGTTTTTTTGTGGAGAATATCGGAGTCGAACCGATGACCTCTTGCAT
>CAYWAB010000112.1:0-2354 GCA_964456105.1 uncultured Christiangramia sp.
GAAAATTAAAAGATAAAATATTTGTATTTTTTGAATAATTTCGGGTCCTTTTGCAACCCATTTTAGCCACGATTATTTCAATAATTTATTGCTGAAAAACAGCTTTCTATGCATTTAAAAAATCTAAGCCTGCTTAATTATAAGAATCTTGAGTCGGCCGAATTTGATTTTGACCAAAAGATCAATTGCCTGGTTGGTAATAATGGGGTAGGAAAAACGAATGTTCTGGATAGTTTCTTTCGGCAAAAGTTATTTCAATCCCATTACTTCTCAGAATATTAATCACGATTCAGATTTTTTTGTGATCGAGGGGGAATATTTAAAGAATGAAAAGACAGAGAACATTCTTGTAAGTGCTAAACGTGGGCAGAAGAAGATCATAAAAAGGAATAATAAGCCATACGAAAAGGTAAGTGAACATATTGGTTTTATTCCAACGGTGATAATCTCTCCGGCCGACAGAGATCTTATCATCGAGGGATCGGAGACTCGGAGAAAATTTATGGATGGCGTCATTTCACAAAGTGACCAGGTCTACCTAAATAAGCTTTTGCAATACACCAAACTTGTATCTCAGAGAAATTCACTATTAAAATATTTTGCAGCAAACAATACTTTTGAAAGGGATACTTTGGAGGTTTATAATCTTCAGATGAGCAGCTTGGGACAGGATCTATTCGAAAAAAGGAAAGAATTCCTGAAAGAGTTCATCCCGATTTTCAATAAAAGATATTCTGATATCACCAATAACAAGGAAGAAGTCCATATTAATTATAAAAGTCAACTCTTCGAATCTGAACTTTCAGATCTTTTAGAAGAAAATCTTCAAAAAGATCTGGCGCTTCAATATACTTCCGTAGGAATACATAAGGACGACCTAAGTTTCGAAATAGAAGAACATCCTATTAAGAAATTTGGAAGTCAAGGACAGCAAAAATCATTCTTAATTGCTTTAAAATTAGCACAATTCGACTTTATTAAGCAAATAAGTCAGGTGAATCCTATCTTGTTACTCGATGATATTTTTGATAAACTTGATGAAAACCGAGTAGCCCATATTGTAGCGCTCGTCGCTACTAACGAGCTTGGACAGATCTTTCTTAGTGACACTCATGCAGACAGAACCGAAAAAGTGGTAAAAAACAGTAATCAATCCTATAAAATCTTTAAACTTTGAAAAGAGTAATCAGCTTTTTTTTTATCCTGGTATTTATTTCTTGCAGCAATGATCCTAAAGAACAACTTCAACATCTAAGTGGGTATTGGCAGATTGAAAAAGTAGAGATGGAAAAGGATTCAGTAATGAACTACGGCCTGAGCCAGTATATAGATTATATTGAAATCGAGGATTCAGTCGGTTTCAGAAAAAAACTTCAGCCAAAACTTGATGGAAGTTATATTGAAGTTTCTGATGATGCCGCTAAAATTAAAACAGAATTAACCGAGGATCATGTTATCTTACATTACTCTACACTATATGATACCTGGACAGAAACTGTCCTGGATGCAGACGAAGAAAGTCTGGTAGTTCTAACCGATGACGGAAAAAAATATTACTATAAAAAATACAAACCTTTATTAAGCGAATAAAATGAAAAAAAGAAAGAACGAAGAAATGCAACTCGGAGATCTTCTAAAGAGTTTCGTAGACGAAAATAAGCTTGATAAAGGATTAAATCAAATAAAAATAAGGGATGTCTGGAATAGTCAGATGGGACCGGCAATAGAGAAATATACCACAGCCATCACCTTAAAAAAGGATACTTTATATGTTCAGCTAAGTTCCTCTGTTCTCAGAGAAGAATTAAGCTACGGAAAAGAAAAAATAATAAAGAATCTAAACGAAGAAATGGGCAAGGAGCTTATTTCAAAGCTTGTTCTTCGGTAACCCTTTCAGCATTTATATTTAACTTTTCGGAAATTGCAAAGCCCTAATTTATTGTTATAATTCTTAAATCCTTTCCTTAATAGTCACATAATCTTTAAATTATAGAGTATTGCCTTTATAACTTAAAAAACAAAGAATGTTGACTACAAAAGAAGAAATGATCGAGGAACAGATAAAGAATAGAGGTGTTAAGGATGAAAAAGTGCTCCAGGCCATGAGGCAGATTGACCGGGAGGATTTTGTTCCCGAAAGGCTAAAAGAGCATGCCTATGACGACAGCCCCCTTCCAATTGGAGAGAATCAAACCATAAGTCAGCCTTATATCGTAGCATATATGGCTAAGGAACTAAAACTTTCAAAGGACGATGTCGTTCTTGAAATAGGAACAGGTTGTGGTTACAATGCAGCGGTCCTTTCTAGATTATGCCAACATGTGTATAGCATAGAATACAATGAATGGTTAGCC
>CAYWAB010000112.1:2454-9778 GCA_964456105.1 uncultured Christiangramia sp.
TTCAAAGAAGAAAATTTACTACCTGTAATGTTCGTCCCTATGAGAGGAGAGGCTGAAAAATAAATTTATGAGTACCAAGAGTTCCAAAACTAAGATCGAAAATGCCTTATCCTTAATGGAGGCCTACGCAGATAGAACAGGCCTCAGCGGAAAAAAAGACGCTTCTAGACGTTATTTATGGACTGATGCTTTCGCCGTACAGAATTTTCTGGCTCTATTTTATTTAACTAATGATAAAAAATTCAGAGATCATGCTTTTAAACTAATCCATCTTGTTCATTTGCACCTGGGTAAATTTCATCCAGAGGATAACCGACAGGGATGGATAAGTGGATTTAAAGACAAAAAAGCGAAACTTCATCCAACTGCAGGAGGATTAAGAATAGGAAAAAAACTACCGGAAAGAAAAAAAGATGAATCTTTTGATGAAAGATTGGAATGGGAACGGGATGGACAGTATTTCCATTATATCACCCGGTGGATTAACGCCCTTCTTTCCGCCGGAAATGAGGATTCAAATGAAAATTATTCTAAATGGGCGGCAGGACTGATGGAAGCCGCACGTAATTTTATGGATCCAAGCGGTGTAAGAATGTACTGGAAAATGAGCACCGATCTTTCACGTCCATTAATTGAGCGAATGGGTGCCCACGACCCCCTTGAAGGACTATTAACTACCTATAAATTGTTGGATCGATTTCCTGGCAAATTACCTGAGTATTCGTTCCTAGTTAATGGATTTGAGAAATTATGTAAAAATGAGAACTGGGAAACAGATGATAGTCTGGGTATTGGCGGCCTATTATTGGATGCTATGCACCTAAACTTTCTAAAAGAACATTCCCCTGAAAGCATATCTACAGAAGAACTCATGTCACAAGCCCTAGTTAGTCTTGATAATTACGATTTAAGCAGCCTTAATGACGGTCCAAATTCCAGATTAGGATTTAGAGAATGTGGAATGTCACTTGGGATCCAGGTAATGAAAGGAGTTTATGAAAAATACCATTATCCTGAGATTTCACGCAGCAGACTTCAAAACTATATTACAATCGCGGAACAAATAGAAAACTTCTGGCTGCAGTCATCAAATCGTGAAAGTTCTACATGGATCAGCCATAAAGACATCAATGAAGTTTCATTAGCCTCCAGCCTGTTAGGCGATCTTCAACCTAAGGTCTTTCTTTCCTTAGAAAGATCGTAAAAGAAAAAAACCGGGCTAAATAACCCGGTTTTCTTATATATCTAAATTTTAATTTAGAACATTTCTCTTCCTGAAAAATGAAAAGCTCCTTCGATCTCTGCATTTTCGTCGCTGTCACTACCGTGAACTGCATTTTCACCTACATTTTTCGCGTACTTTTTTCTAATGGTTCCTTCTGCTGCATCTTCGGGATTCGTTGCTCCTATTAAGGTTCTAAAATCTTCAACAGCATTTTCCTTTTCAAGGATAGCAGCCACGATCGGTCCGCGAGTCATAAATTCTACAAGTTCTCCGAAAAATGGACGCTCTTTATGGATTGCATAGAAAGTCTCAGCGTCTCTTTGAGTCATTTGCGTTAGCTTCATAGCAACGATTCTGAATCCTGAAGCCGTGATCTGTTCTAAAATTGCACCAACATGCCCGCTTTCTACAGCATCGGGCTTTATCATGGTGAATGTTCTATTTCCTGCCATTATATGGTTTTTAAATTTGCTGCAAAAATAAATAATTCCTTTCCATATACAAGTTTAATGAGATTTTATGTTCTTATACTGGCATTCAGGCAAATAATTCCGCCAGTTTATAATCATTCCTCTCCGAATTTTCCTGAAGGATTTATTTTCATCTGAATCAAATAGTAACAGGAAGTATCTATTTTTTCAATTCCTAATAAAACTTATAAAAAATTCAAAATTGATTTCTGTTTTAAAAATTTTCTAAGACAAATTTAAAGTCCGCCCTACTCCTCAAGTAGTATTAAATTGTATATTTAGCCCCTGATATGATCGACACAAGAATTTTGGAAATAACGGCCGAACTGGCCAAAGCTGAAAATATTGTAATTATACCTCATAAAGGACCGGATGGCGATGCCATGGGCTCATCACTAGGTTTATATCATTTCTTAAAAGATAAAGGACATAAAGTTCATGTGGTAGCACCTAACGATTATCCCCACTTTCTAAAATGGCTGCCGGGAAATGAAGAGGTGATTATTTACGAATCTGATAAAGAAAAAGCAGACAAACTCATCGCAGGGGCGGAAGTGATTTTCACCCTCGACTTCAATAACTTATCCAGATCTGGCGGGGTCCAGGAATCTCTTTTAGAATCCAAGGCAACATTCATAATGATAGACCATCATCAGGAACCATCAGATTATGCTGATTATACTTACAGTGATAGTACTATGAGTTCTACCTGTGAGATGGTCTATAATTTCATTGAGAAATTGAGAGCAGATAAGATGATCACTCCAAAGATCGCTACCTGCCTTTATACAGGGATCATGACGGATACTGGTTCATTTCGATTTAGTTCTACCTCGAGTGAAACACACCGAGTGATCGCAGACCTTATTGATAAAGGAGCTCCAAATTCAGAAATACATAACAATATCTACGACACCAATTCGATTGATAAATTACAATTGTTGGGAACAGCCCTTCAAAATCTAAAAGTAAATCACGAGTTAAGAACTGCTTACATTAGCTTAAGCCAGGAAGAACTAGACAGACACAACTTTAAAAAAGGTGATACCGAAGGTTTTGTAAATTATGGTCTATCGCTCGAAGGCATAATTTTCGCGGTAATCTTCATTGAAAAAGAAAATGAAGATCTGGTAAAGATCTCTTTCCGCTCAAAAGGTGATTTTGATGTCAACAAATTTGCCCGTGCTCATTTTGAAGGTGGCGGCCATATTAATGCTGCCGGTGGAAAAAGTGACGAATCCTTGAACGATACTATCGTAAAATTCAACAGGATTCTTCCAGATTATAAAGAAGAACTTACAAAATGAAATTAGGATTCGGCTTTTTAATACTATTGCTGCTGGCGACCTGTAAATCTCCAGAAGCTCGATACCCCGTTTCTCAAAGCGGCGGTTCTTATATTGATGAGTCGGTCGCCCTGAACAAAAAAATGATTGCGGAGGAAGAGACTTTCATAAAGGAATATATGCAAGCAAATCCCGATAGAGATTATATTGCCTCGGCCGACGGATTTTGGTATTATTATAATAATAAGAGCAAAGACACTTCAAACACTAATACTCCCGAATTTGGAGATATTGTAAAATTCGATTATTCGATATCAACTATACAAGGTGAACCAATTTATCCGGAAGGTGAATTTCCTACAAGGGAATATGCCATAGATAAGGAAAAACTTTTCACTGGTCTTAGGCAAGGCCTAAAGCTAATGAAGGAAAGAGAGACAGTAACATTTCTTTTCCCTTCCCACCTGGCCTATGGCTATTACGGCGATCAAAATAAAATAGGAAGCAACCTTCCTATCTCCGCAAAGGTAACTTTGCTTGAAATTAAAGAAGAAGAATTAAATAACGAAACAAGTAATTAATAATGAAAACAAAAAGTATCTTTTTACTATTGACAATCGTGGCAACCCTTTTCTCCTGTAAAGAGGAGTATCCGGATCTTGAAGACGGCTTGTATGCTGAAATCAATACTTCTATGGGACCTATTGTTGCCGAACTATATTATGAAGCCACACCTATGACCGTGGCCAGCTTCGTGTCGCTTGCCGAGGGAACTAGCACCATGGTTGACAGCACCTATAAAGGCAAAAAATATTATGATGGACTAACTTTTCACAGGATCATAGATGGATTCGTTATCCAGGGTGGAGATCCTACCGGAACAGGCAGTGGTGGTCCTGGGTATAAATATCCTGATGAGTTCGTGGATACTCTAAGTCACGATCAAAAAGGAATTCTATCCATGGCTAACGCAGGCCCTGCAACCAACGGGAGTCAGTTTTTTATCACCCTGGGACCGGTTCAGCAATTGGATGGCAGACATACCGTTTTCGGAAAAGTTGTTAAAGGTTTGGATGTAGTCGAGGCTATTGGGAAGGTCGAGACCGGACCTCAGGATCGTCCCACCGAGAATGTAGTGATCAATGAAGTGAATATAATCCGAAAGGGAAGTTCAGCAAAGAATTTTGATGCTCCAAAAGTTTTTGAAAACAGGCTTGCAGAAATTGAAGCTGAAAATGAAGCTGCAGCAAAGAAAATGGAAGAACAGAGAGCAAAAATTGCAGAGGAATTTGACAGTCTTGAGCCAAAGGCAGATTCTTTGGATAGCGGAGTGAAAATTTATTTTGAAAATAAAGGTGAGGGACCTAAGCCACAAAATGGTCAGCAGGTAAATGTTCTTTATGAAGGTTACTTCGCTGATGGTACTTTATTCGACACTAACGATGAAGACTTAGCCAAGGAAATGGGAATTTATAATCCGCAAAGAGCTGATCAGGGCGGTTATGGACCTATGCCTATGCTTTATGGTCCTGACGCACCCATGATCCCAGGATTCAAAGAAGGGATGCAAAAAATGCAGGTTGGTGACAAAGCAGTGATCTGGATTCCTAGTGAACTAGGATACGGAGCCCGAGGAGCCGGTGCAGTTATTCCACCCAATACTGATCTTATTTTCAGAATTGAGCTTACAGGTCTTGCTCAAACTGAATAATTCCCAAATACGTTAAACTTAAAAAGCCCCTTTCCAGGGGCTTTTTTTTATGAAAGGATATTCTGTATATTAATTTTCCGGGATATTCTTTAAAACCTCTAAAAGAAATTTCCAGTATTTCTGTGCGGAGGAAATACTTGCTCTTTCATCTGGAGAATGCGCTCCTCTTATTGTAGGTCCAAAAGAGATCATATCCATTCCCGGATAATGACTGCCAATAATACCACATTCTAGTCCGGCATGGCATGCGGCAATATTTGCCTGCTCACCATTAAGTTTTTGATAGATTTCATCCAAAGTCTTTAAAATTGGCGAGTCACTATTCGGGGCCCAGCCAGGATATTCCCCAGAAAGATTTACCGAAAAACCGGCCAGCTCGAAGGCAGACCTTAAGGAAGAAGCAAGATCGTCTTTTGAGGATTCAACAGAACTTCTGGTAAGGCATTTTATCCTTATATCACCACCCTCAACAGTTACATTAGCTATATTATTGGAGGCTTCTACCAGGCCTTCAATATCAGGACTCATTCTGTAAACTCCGTTATGAGAAGCGGCCAAAGCCTTTACCAATTTTTTTTGAGCCTTCAGATCCATGATAGTTCCTGTCGTAGAAACCTTTCCTAACTCGATCTTCATATTCGGTTCGAGTGAAGAATACTCCTTTAATATCTCGGCCTTCCTCTTATTAAATTCTTCTTTAAAACTTTTTTCTTCCGTCTCAGGCAAGGCAATAAGGGCTTCGCTTTCCCGCGGTATAGCATTTCTTAGTCCGCCACCATCGATCTCCGAAATCCTTAATTTGAATTCTTCTGCAGTATCGATAAGAAGCCTGTTCATCAGCTTATTGGCATTTCCTAGTCCTTTAATGATATCCATTCCGGAATGTCCTCCCATAAGACCTTTTACTTTTATGGAATAGGTTCTGTAGCTGTCAGGAATCTTTTCCTCCTCATAAGACCTCGTGGCAGTAATATCAACGCCTCCTGCACAACCAATACCGATCTCATCATCTTCCTCGGTGTCCAGATTAAGAAGGATATCTCCTTTCAGCATGTCAGGATTAAGACCTTTGGCGCCTGTCATCCCTGTTTCTTCATCTATTGTAAAAAGGGCTTCGATCTCCGGATGTGCTATGGAATCACTTTCCAGAATAGCCATCATGGTTGCCACACCCAGACCATTATCAGCACCCAGGGTTGTTCCTTTTGCTTTAACCCAGTCACCTTCAACGAACATCTCTATACCTTGGTTTTCGAAATCGAATTCGGTATCATTGTTCTTTTGATGAACCATATCAAGGTGAGCCTGAAGAACAATTCTTTTGCGGTTTTCCATTCCTTTAGTTGCAGGTTTCCGGATAAGTACATTACCTACCTCATCAACTTCAGTCTCAAGATTTAGATCGTTTCCGAATTTCTTTATGAACTCAATAACACGTTCCTCCTTCTTCGAAGGTCTTGGCACTGCGTTGAGGTCTGCAAATTTGTTCCACAAAACACTGGGCTCAAGAGCCCTAATTTCTTCATTCATTGATTTAATTTTTGGTAACTAAGCAAAGGTATTGGATTTGGTTGATTTTTGAAATTTGCAGCCTTCTATTTATTTGTATTTTTAAACCGTGAAAAGAAGAACAACCCTATTTCTGGCCGTACTTTTGCCGGTTCAGATCATTGCGATAAATATCCTTTCCGGCTATCCCTATTTTGTGGAAGCTTATTATTCAAAAGGGTTATACCCAATAATCTCGAAGATCATGAGATATAGCCTGGGTTTTATTCCATTTTCACTCGGCGATTTACTCTATGCCAGTTTAATAATCTTACTGGTGCTTTGGGTAATTAGAAGGATTCGGCAAAAGTTCAGAAATCCTAAGATTTGGATCCCTGATGCCCTGGCTAGTTTATCGATCATTTATTTCTGTTTCCATTTATTCTGGGGTTTTAATTATTACAGACTTCCTCTGCACAAAAGCCTTGGAATTGAAAATGAATATACCACAGAGAAACTGATCAGTTTAACCGAAATCCTGATCACAAGATCGAACGAACTGCATAAGACTCTGGCTAAAAATGATTCCAGCAAGGTAGATTTCGATTTTACTAAAAAAGAACTTTTCGATACGACGATAATAGGATACAAAAGCCTTCAAAAAGACTTCCCGGAATTGGAATATAATGGTGAGGCTCTTAAGCGATCTCTTTACAGTCTGCCTCTTACTTATATGGGATTTAACGGTTATCTAAATCCACTTACTAACGAGGCCCAGGTAAATACCATTATTGTTCCTTATAAAATACCCACTACTGCAAGTCATGAAATTGGCCATCAGTTAGGATTTGCCAAAGAAAATGAAGCCAACTTCATAGCCTGCCTCGCCACCATGAATCATCCAAATGAGTATTTTAGATATTCCGGATATACCTTTGCATTAAGATATTGTCTTAGCGAATTATCCCGTCGCAAACCCGAAAAGGTCAAAGAGATGACTTCAAAAATGAATCCCGGAATACTGGAGAATTATAAAGAGGTAAAAGAATTCTGGTTAAAACACACCAATCCTCTGGAACCGATTTTCCAGGCTACATACAATCGTTATTTGATAGTAAACAACCAGGAAGATGGTATGAAGAGT
>CAYWAB010000113.1:0-9721 GCA_964456105.1 uncultured Christiangramia sp.
TAAATATTCTCTCCAATGCATTTAAAAGTACTCCGAACAATGGGATAATAACGGTGCTTATCACCGCGAAAAACGACTTTAGGTTCAAAGCAATTGACTCTGAAGTTCCAATAGAGGCACTGGAAATAAGTATCGAAGATACGGGAAAGGGAATTTCTTCAGACGAACTTGAAAAAATCTTTAATAGGTTCTATCAGATAAAGGAGAGAAATGATCAATACTATAGCGGTAGGGGAATAGGACTTGAGGTGGTAAAGAGTTTAGTAGAGATTCATAAAGGTGAAATACTCGTGGAAATTGATAATGTGGTGGTTACAATTTTTAGGATCTTCTTACCTCTTGATAAAACGCTTTATGACTCTATCGAATTCGAAAATACAGAAGTGAATATGGATAGCCCCGGTCCGGGATATACTAAACCTATTGAGGTGAAGGATCCTGAACACAGCAAAAAAACGGTATTAGTTGTGGAGGATAATCATGAACTAAGATCCTATTTAAAAGAGGAACTTTCGGAAGATTATAAGATAGTAACTGCTGAAAATGGTGAGGAGGCGATCAACAAAGCCAGTAAATACATGCCCGATGCAGTAATAACTGATGTGGTTATGCCGAAAATGAACGGAATTGAATTTTGTTCTAAGCTCAAAAAAGATTTCAGGACAAGTCATATTCCTGTCCTTATGTTAACTGCGAAAGCACAAACTGATGATTGGGTAGAAGGATTAGATGCAGGAGCCGATGTTTATTTGAACAAGCCTTTTGAAATGCAAATTATGCGGTCGCAACTTAAACAGCTAATCGCTAATCGAGCTATTTTATATTCGAAATATATAGGTGATTTTAACAATACCGAGATTGAACCGAATTCTACTTCCATGGACCAGCAGTTCATTCTCGAAATTATCAAATACACTCAAAATAATATCAAAGAGACAAATCTTAATGTAGAGAAACTAGCCGATGAATTCAATCTAAGTCGGAGCCAGCTTTACAGGAAAATTAAGGCGCTTACAGGTCTTACTGCTAATGAATTCATTAGGAAAATCAGACTGGAGCGAGCCAAAGAACTGCTTAAGGAAAACTCAGATATCTCTGTAAGTGAAATAAGTTATGTGGTTGGATTTTCATCTCCGTCTTATTTTTCAAAGTGTTTTAAATCATATTTTGGAGTTCTTCCGAAGGAAATAAAGGAATAAAGAGTAAGGACTTTGGGTTTTTTCCTCACTATGAAAAACACAAATTCTTGTATTACCCTGAAGAAATTATTTTAATACTTATTCCAACCAGTGTGGGTTATCTAGAATTCGCTTTTTAACAGCTTTAGAGCATGGATTATACCCATCTGTTTTGCATTAAAATAATATTGATTCCAATTCAAACTTCAGGAATCAAAATAATCAAAGTTTTTTCCGGTAAGAACAAATATGGTAGGCCCCGAGGATTAAATTAACTTCAAAAAAAACCGGGCTTTAAAACCCGGTTTAATTATGAACTTTCTTGAAGCTAACTCAAATCTATTACTCCAAATCTCCTGTGAAATCTTCACTTACATCGCGACCGGCAAGACCGTCGGCCACTCCTTTGTAAGCATGTTTTCTTTCATAGTTTGCATCCCAAAGGTTTGGGGATTCATCAGGTAACCAAAATTCATGTTCCTGTGGATTATCTGAAACACTCCAGATAGTTATTCCATATCGTTGGTCCGATGGTATATGTTCTCTATAAGAATCAAATATAAACTGGTACATATCGGCCTGTTCCGCTAATTGAGCGGTAGTAGGGGAAGCTGTACCCAACCTAACATCGAGTTCAGAGACCTTTATAATCTTTCCAGTGGCTGCCAGTTTCTGGAACATTTCAACTATGTTTTCTCTACTTGTGCTTAGAGAAACGTGCATTTGCGTTCCTATTCCATCTACTGTGGCACCCTGACTTTCAATGTATTCAACGTACTGGATAAGTCCGTCCAATTTAGCCATACTTGCCTCCAGGTTGTAATCATTGATAAAAAGTACATCTGAAGGTTCTGCATATTGTCGGGCTAATTTAAAGGCTGTAACGGCATAGTCCTTACCTAAATACTTTTGCCAGTAAAAATCATCACTTGCAGGGTCTGTTACATTACCATCGCGAAGTGAACCTCCTTCTTTCATGGGCTCATTGACAACATCCCAGGCTGCAACCTCGTTCGTATAACGGGTAACCATTTCAGTTATCCAGTGTTCCATTGCGGCACCTATAACTTCGGCTTTTTCTTCTTCAGACATTTCTACAATCACAGGTGGTGAGCCTGCAGCTACTTCACCTGAGGTAAGTACTACATCATCAATATAAAGAGTTGCCGGGGTCTGTCCAAAATCAAAGACAAACTTGTTCCTGTCTGCGGTAGTTGGAGTAATTGTACGCACTACCTGTTGCCACGTGGTTCCAACTTCGATACCTCCCGAATAATCAGCTGCATAATCAGGATTTTGAAGCTGGAATTGAATTACTGCAGGCACGCTAGACTTGATATAAAAGGAAACAGTATATTCCGTTCCTTGTTCTAAAGGTTCATCTAAAGTATAAACCTGTTGTGCTTCGTAAAGTTGGGCCTCAGAAGGATTGGTTAACACCATGGCATAATCACTGTTATATCCCTCTCCTTCTGCAGAAACAGCTCTTGTAGAACCATTCCCCCATCCGTTCCATGGGGCTAGGGAACCATCTTCAAAACCTCCATTGGAAATTAGATTTACAACCTCGTTCTCAGCATCCAGATCCACAACAGTAAAGCTATCTACATCGATATAATAAGTTACACCAGGTAAATAGCCCAGGTCTAAGGAAATTCCAAAGCTGTTTGAGGCAAAATCACTTAAGGTAAATTTAACCTGTTGCCATTGTGAGCTAGTTTCAAATGCTTCAGTGTATTCGCCGCCGGTGGCATACCAGTCTTGCCATGGGTAGTTATTGTCAAGCCCGCTAAAGGACACTCTTCCTTTTCCCGGTTGATCAGATCTTATATAAAAGGATACCTCGTATTGGTGACCTTCAACTATTGGCACCTGAGGGCTTGCTAATTGCAGATCCCAAGGATTTGAAGCACTGGAGCCGGCTATTAATTCAATTGCCTTTCCATTTTCTCCTAATCCTTCTCCATCAACTATGGTAATCCCATCGCCAGGGTTATTTTTAGACCATCCGGTAAAGCTGCTATCTTTCAAACCAGAAATATCAAGCGCATTTGCACCACTTGATCCTGGTATCACCGTGGGAGCTATTAGGCTGTTAAGATAACTAGCATTCTGATTAGCATGCCAAACGAGAGTGTGACCATATACGCTAAGTCCCGCTTGATTAGTGGCAGCAATAAATGCATCTACGGGAGCAAAATTGATCTCGCCCACGGCATTAACCATTGCACCATGTTTCATGGCATAACTTAAAGTTACTTCATCGAAATTTTCGTTTACGATGTTTCTGTAAACTTCATCATTCATGTAAAGATCTAATCCAATACCCGCACCCAGGACATAATCTGCATAGGTTTTTAAGGGTTCATATCTTTCAATCTTCTCAGACAACTCCAGAGGTAATTCTGAACGAGTCACTCTTTCCTCTTCAGGTCTCTCCTCCCATTCCATGATTTCTTTTTCGCAGGAAGGAAAGAGCAAAGAACAAAGAAGATATACAGATAATATTTTTAATTTTTTCATCTCTTAAATTTTAATAGTTATTCAGGAAAATCGGTAACTGTTGGAGTGTCTAGAGGAACAATTCTCCAGTTATCTGTATACACCTGCACAGAAGTTTCAGAAGAAGGAAATTCTACATCGGCACTATATCCTGGAAGCTGATTTAAATTGAAATCGGAATTTTCAAAGAACATCCCAAAATTCTTATAAGTGGCAGATTCCCGGTAGGCTAAGACGTCTCCAAAAGTATAATCGCCTCCGTCATTGAACATATAGAAATCAGTTAACGGGATAGTAACAGTAGTCCAACCTTCAGGTTCAAAGGGTACCACTTCACCATCAACAATCCAAGGAACATAATTATAGATTCCTCCGCTCCATTCGCCACCGTTGAAGTTATTTATCAACATGATCTTTAAGAATCCCGAACCAGACCAAGCCTCAGGAACGAAAACATCAAACTGAAACGCCACCTCTTCTAATCGAGTATCTGCGGGGATTAAACTGGTATATTGTGATCGCCAGTTTTCTTCTCCGGACGTCCAGACTTCTGATAAACGATTTTTAGCAGGACCGTAGGTTTGTCCAGGTTCAGGGCCATGTGACACGTAGTTTCCTTGCGAAGTATGCCCTTCACCTACAACTTCAGACTTTAGATCTTCGGTTGTAATATTGGTTCCCCATTCTCCCATAACTCCTTTTCCGTCAAAATTTAAAATAATTCCAGATTCTACATTGAAGAAAGCAGGAGAATAAGCAACTCCATTGGCAGTCTCAACGTAAATTGAACCACCTTGCTCTGAAATACCCTCTGGCACCGTTACCATGAAGAATTCACCATCTTCTTCATCATAAGTAATACCCGTGGTAACTTCGACATCATCAGGAAAGACTACCCGGCTTACTTCCATCAATCCTGTGCCATATACGGTTATTTCTTCACCCGACTTAGGCATGGTATGAGAGACTTTTGTAATCGTTGGTGCTGAAGAGCGTATTTCAAAGTTGATTGCTGTCTCTGTATTATCCTTTACCAAACGAATAGTATTACGAACATCCGCATCAGCCTCGGAAACGGGTGTATCTATAGATACCCGTATTAACATAGAATTATCAGAAACATAAACAGGATTAAAATCGGTCTGAAAACCGTTAATAAAGATCCTTCTCATGCCTATAAAACCAGACCCTTCGATCCTTAATAGCTGGCCCAACCTTGCGAATTCCACTTCTCTATCCGGTACGCTGGAGTCTACATCCTGCAAATAAACGGCGTCCACTACAATCTCACTTGTATTGCTATCATCATCGGTAGAACAGGCTGTGAAAAGAAATCCACACAGCAGAACTCCTAGAATGGCGCACCATCCCCATCTACTTTTGTTTATTGTTTTATATTTCATTTTTATCAATTTTATTGTAATTATTTAAATTCTTACTGGAATAATTCATCTGTAATTCTTTGTTCAGTGAACTCGTAAGGAACGGCTGGCTCTCTGAGAAGTGGGTTTTGTACCACTTCAGATTCCGGAAAAGGTAAAAAGAAGATACTGGCATCAACTTCTCCAACCGCGCGGGAAGTTGCATCAGCTGTTTCATCTATAGTCACCCTGTTCGTTTCAGAATTATAGGTGAAAGGAATAATAGTAGCCCTATCCTGATTTTCCACGTAGTTTATAACCGCTTGTTGGTCATAATACGACCATCTTACCAAATCGTACCAGAATTGTCCTTCCATTGCCAGTTCCACTCTCCGCTCATGTAAAATATCTTCGAAGGTAAGGCTGGATTTAGGATCAAGACCTGCTCTTTCACGAAGGGTATTTACATACATAAGGGCCGTTGCGTCACTAGTGGAAGCATTGTTTCCAAGTGCGGCCTCAGCATAATTTAAGTAAACCTCCCCCAATCTTAGCATATAAGTGTTTAAACCTGAGTTCATTCTTGAAGTAGCAGGATTGTCTTTTGTTGAACCCACCACTCCTTTTTTAACATTCACGTAGGTGTTCTCATGTTCAACCAGGTAACCTCCATTAGCCTTGTTTATTTCAGGATAAAAATCACCATCGGCCATCCATGTAGCTTCACGACGTCTGTCATTCTTTTCATATTCTAATAAGACATCATAGGAAGCTCTCGTCCATGCTCCCCATGCAGCATCGTCTCCTGTAATTTCAGAATTGAGCGCAAAATATGCCTGGTGCGTATTATTTACTCCCCAATCTCCGTTTGGTACCCATTGAAGTGCGAACATAGATTCCTGGTTGTTGTTATTTTCTATTTTAAACAGGTCGGAATAGTCGTTCATTAAGCCGTAAGGACCATCATTGATGGCTTTGGTAGCAGCCATTTTTGCATACTCCAGAAGTTCTGTGTTTCGGTTACCGCTATTGGGACCGTCACTTAGCCCCGAGTAGGATAGGTAAACACGTGATAACATACCAAAGGCAGTATATTTTGTGATTCTTCCTTCCTGTCCTGCCGTTTCAGGTAAATATTTTGCCGCGTATTCCAGGTCCCTTATTGCAAATTCAAAAACATCGGTTCTAGGTCTCTTTGGAATTATCGGATTACTTATAATTTCAGATTGACTGGTAGTTATGATGGCGTCTCCCCAAAGTGAAGCAATATACCAATAGGCGGTCCCTCTCATAAACCTCGCTTCTGCTATGTATTGATTTTTAATCTCTGTATCCACACTGCTTTGCTGAATGGATTCTATGGTATTGTTAGATTGCTGAATAACCACATAAAGGGATCTCCAGGCTTCTACTAAAGGTCCGGTAAGCCCAGTTTCAGTTAAATCACTAAACGGATAAATATAATCTGAATATGGAGCATATAAATTATAAGACCTCCCATCACCAAGTCCAAAGTAAAACTTGTCATTAAAGGAAAACCATACTCGGTTATACAATGGTGCTGTGGCAGCTCTAAAATCTTGTTCAGACTTAAAGAAATTTTCTTTTGCTATCTGATCATTCGGCTCTACATCAAGACTGCAGCTGTAGGAGCCAAATAATACCCCCGCTACAAAAAGAGTTTTTAATATATTTTTCATAATCATAATTTTTTTAAAAGTTGACATTTAAACCTACCGTATAAATTCTAGGGGAGGGATAACGGCCATTGTCGATACCTGTTAATAAGGCATCCTGATTTATCGCTCCTACCTCAGGATCGTAGCCAGAGTAATTGGTAAATGTATAAACGTTTTGAAGATTTGTATATAGCCTCAAATTATCAAGTCCTATTTTTTGAATCCAATCTGCTGGAAATCTATATCCCAGTGAAATATTTTGGATTCTTAGATAAGAACCATCTTCAAGAAACCTGTCGCTAAATCTGAAATTAGAGGTCGAAGACGCTGATGAAGCCGCAATTCTTGGCATATGCGGATCTCCGCTAACAATCTGCACATTTCGATAATCATTTGGTCCCTCGGGATCAATAAGTCCTAATTCGGCATAACCTAGAGCTGACTGAAGAAGGTTCGTGTTTTCTCTTGGGTTTTCAAGGAATCTTCTTTGATAATTTACGATTTCATTTCCAAACACACCGGATAGCTGAACGTTCAGGTCGAAATTATTATACTTAAAGGTGTTTCCAATACCAAAAGTGAAGTCGGGTAAAGGATTTCCGATATAATCTCTGTCCTGCTCATTTATTACTCCATCTTCATTAATATCCTTAAAAATGTAATCTCCAATCCAAACTCCATTTTCCCCAATTTCCATTCCTTCCGGTAAGGGTGTAGGAACTACTTCTCCAGCTTCGTTACGGTAATAGAAATCTGTAGCATCTTCAAATCTTCCAATTACTTTATAGCCATAAAACTGTGCTATAGGTTTACCAATCGCAGTCCTGGTTACTATAGTAACGTCTGATCCTTCCTGAAGTGTTCTGTTTAAAATTCCAGTTTCTGTAGCCAGGGATAAAACTTCATTCCGGTTAAGTGTAAAAACGAGGTTCGACCTCCAAGAAAATTTACCGGAATCCACGTTAACCGTATTCAGGGTAAGTTCAATTCCTTTATTTTCTAAAGAACCGATATTTACATAAGGAGCACTAGTTGCTCCTACACCCGAAGTTCCTGAATAATCTGGATAAGGTGCCAGAAGCAAAAGGTCATTGGTTTTTTTGTAATAAATATCTCCGATAAATTCAATTCTATTATTGAACATATAGAGATCAATACCGGCATTGCTGGAATAGGTAGTTTCCCATTGTAGATCTGGATTGGCTGTATTCGCCGCTAAGAGACCTGTTCCAAAAGGAGTTGCGGACGCTCCATAAATAGAGGTGAAAGCGAAGTTGGGAACACTCTGGTTACCCACTGCTCCATAACCGATTCGTAATTTAAGATTGTTTATGTATTTACTATCAGCAAGAAAATCCTCGTTAGAAACCTTCCAGGCTAATGCTGCAGATGGGAACCAACCCCAGCGATTTTCCTCACTAAATTTCGACGATCCATCATATCTTAAAGTAGCGGTTAATAAATACTTGTCGTCATAGGAATAAAAGGCCCTTCCAAAGTATGAGTTGAGAGCGCTTTTAAAGCTGGCGTTTGAGTTTCTGGCAGTGGTAGCATCACCGGCATTTAAGTCGGTAGCTCCATTGGTTAAATATCCTGTTCTATACCCGTAGAGGCTTTCCCAGAAAGATTCCTGGTATTCTTGACCTAGCATGGCATTAACGCTATGCTTTCCAAAGGTGCGATCGTATGTTAAGATGTTACGCAGGTTATAGTATTCGTTATAATTTTTTGTCCTGCTTCCTTCTCGAACTTCATTGACAATTGCGCCAAAAGTATAGGAGGGATTGAAAGTGTACCCGTTATAGATCCCGTAGTCCAGTGAATATTCAGATCTTAACTTTAGACCTTCTATGATTTCTAACTCGGCGTAAGCATTAGCTCTTATGCTAGCGCTTTCGCTTCTGTTTTCCCTGATGCTGGCTAAACCTACTGGGTTATTTTGCACAAATTCATCTGTAACAGGCCCGTCAAATGTTCCTTCCGCGTTTCGCACTGATACATTTGGAGTTTGTTTTAATGCTGTTAGAATAAGGGACTGATCGGAAAAAGTGGTATTTTGATTAATATTACTGAAAGCAAAATTGATTCCGGTTTTTAAATATTCTTTTACCTGAGTGTCGAATAATCCTCTAAGGTTTAAACGGTCAAAAGATGATCCCAGAGCAATACCTTCTTGGTCTAAATAACCTATGCTCATAGAATAATTATTTTTTTCATTTCCGCCGGAAACTGAAACATTGTAATTATTCATCATAGCCTGGTCGAACATCTCATCTTGCCAGTCTGTACCTTCTCCCAGCAGTTCCGGGCGAATAAAGAATGGATCCCGTTCAACGATTCCCAAATCGGCTCGTGTGTTCTTGTGAATTGCATATTCCTGAAGATTTAGCATATCAAGATGCTTTGGTAATTCCTGGAAACCTATATAAGAGTCCAAGTTGACTCTCATTTCCCCGGCCTTTCCTCTTTTGGTAGTAATTAAAATTACTCCGTTAGCGGCTCTTGATCCGTAAATAGCAGTAGCAGAGGCATCTTTTAGGATATCAATAGACTCGATATCCGAAGGGTTAATTGATGCGAAAGCATTTTGACCTCCCTGTCCTGTATTACTATCGATTATTACACCGTCTATTACAAATATTGGCTCATTAGAACCTGTGATAGAACTAATCCCACGGATTCTGATGGAAGAGCTTCCTCCTGGAGCACCACTATTTTGCTGAATTTGAACTCCTGCCGCACGCCCTTGTAACACTTGATCTATAGTGGTAGGAATAGATTCTTCTATGGCATCACTGGAAACAGACACCATTGCTCCAGTAACATCGCTTTTTTTCATGGTTCCATAACCTACAACAACAACTTCATCCAGAGCAGATACATCTTCTACTAAAGTGACATTAATTTCTGACCGTCCATTTACCTGAATTTCTTCGGTTACATAACCTATATAACTATAAACAAGGGTACCGTTAGCTGGAATTTGGTTTATGGTATAATT
>CAYWAB010000114.1:0-9665 GCA_964456105.1 uncultured Christiangramia sp.
GCATATTTGTGCGATATGAAAAAAGGGAAATCTTCAGAAAAAGTAGTCCTTGTTACCGGTGCTTCTTCCGGTATTGGAAAATCCATCGCAACATATCTCGGTCAAAGAAATTTTAAGGTTTACGGCACCAGTAGGAATCCGGATAAAAACCCTTCCGAAGATTTCAATATGATTCGTCTGGATGTGACCGATACAAAAAGTATCATGGAAGCGGTGAACGAGATTTCCCAAAATGAAGGAAGGCTCGACATCCTTGTTAATAATGCAGGAGTAGGTATAACCGGACCTATAGAAGAAACCCCTGAAGAAGAGATAAAGAAAGCTTTCAATACCAATTATTTTGGTCCTTTAAATGTCATCAAATACGTACTTCCTTTAATGCGAAGTCAGAAAGACGGGTTAATAATAAATATCACTTCAATCGCGGGGTATATGGGATTACCTTATCGCGGTATTTATTCAGCATCCAAGGGAGCCCTCGAAATTACGGCAGAGGCCTATAGAATGGAACTCAAACAGTTTAACATAAAAATGACTAATGTAGCCCCTGGGGATTTTGCGACGAATATCGCTTCTGGAAGATATCATGCTCCGGTATTGGTAGATTCACCTTACGAAGTTGTATACGATAGAACTCTCAAGCTGATGAACGAACATGTTGATTCCGGTATGGATCCTGAACTTATGGCAAAAGAGGTCTATAAGATTATTGAAACCAAGGACCCGAAAGTGCATTATAAAGTAGGGGATCGGCTTCAAAAATTCTCGGTTAAACTGAAAGGTTTGTTACCTGATAAGCTCTATGAGAAAATGCTCATGAAACACTATAAATTGTAAATTCAAATTAATTTTTAATAACACACAACTATGAAGTTTTTTATCGATACTGCTAATCTTGATCAGATACGGGAGGCTCAGGAGCTTGGCGTACTTGATGGAGTAACCACGAATCCATCATTAATGGCGAAGGAAGGTATAACTGGAAAGGATAATATCTTCAAGCATTACCGTAAGATATGTGACCTTGTTGATGGGGACGTGAGCGCTGAGGTTATCGCTACAGATTTTGAAGGTATAGTAAGAGAAGGAGAGGAGCTCGCCGAATTACATGAGCAGATCATTGTAAAGGTTCCAATGATCAAAGAAGGGGTAAAGGCTCTTAAATATTTTAGTGACAAAGGAATTAAGACCAATTGTACTTTGGTGTTTTCAGCTGGGCAGGCATTACTTGCAGCCAAAGCTGGTGCAACATATGTATCTCCTTTTATCGGAAGGCTGGATGATATTTCCACTAACGGTTTGGATCTTATTGCAGATATTCGTTTGATCTATGATAATTACGGATTTGAAACCGAAATTCTGGCTGCTTCTGTACGTCACACCATGCACGTTTTGGAATGCGCGAAAATTGGAGCAGATGTGATGACGGGACCGCTTTCTTCCATTGAAGGATTACTAAAACATCCTTTAACCGATATTGGTCTCGAAAAATTCCTGGCTGATTATAATAAAGGAAATAAATAATAGACTTTGCTTTCTAAAAAGCAATGACTGGAAGGCCGCTTTTTAGCGGTCTTTTTTATTAAGGTACTCCAAAAGTTCCTGTTCGAAATCCTGACTTCCAAAATTCAGATCACCTTTTAGAACGATACCATCAGGAGATATGAGTAAAACCTTATTGAGATAATTCAAATAGGTTTCTTTATCAGCTTCTTTTTGTGTGATCTGATACTCTTTGGATTTATCGTATCCATAAGTTTCTATGGTTCTCAGCCATTCCTCATAATTATTGAGGTCTACATTTATTCCGACAAAGTCCAGTTCAGGGTATTTGTTACGAAGATTATTCACGATATTATGTTGCCACCTATGCCTTGCTGGGACTGTTATGGACCAGGCAAATAGAACTGTTGGCCTCTCTATGAACTCACCATAAGAAACAAGTTCTTTATCAGTATTTATAGTAGCTATATTTTCTACAGAGTTTCCTACGAAATAATTTGTCTGTACCTCAGCAAGATTTTCAAGGTCTTTGATTCCGGCATAGTCTATATCCTCCAATAGGTTTAGTATCGAGTCGATCCTTGATGCGGACTCAGCGGTTATTATCATTTGCGAAGCCAGCCTGTCTATAAATTCGTTCTTTAAAGGTTGAAGATCAGACAATGAATCCATCAGGACTATTCTGCTTTTAAGATTTTCAAAACTATTAAGTTTATAGCAGTTTTTATGATCATTGTGTTTTTCAATACAATATTCAATAGCCCTGGATCTGAGGTAATCGTCAATCAAATTGGTATAAACATAATAATCCTGGAGATCTTCATCATTAAAATCTATTTTCTTGCGGTAATCATGAAAATCATCCGGAATTTTTTGGGCCATCTCATTATAATATTTTCTTATCAGGTAAGTATATCTTTCCCTGAGATCAAAATACTCATAATCGATACTAGCTCTGGCTATTTCAAGAAATCCTTCTGAAAAATTATTATTATCATCGAGCCTTTCCAGTTTCTTGATCCTTTCTGTTTTTATGGAATCTGTGATTTTAGCAAATTTCTCAGGTTCAATTTTATAGTAGGTAAGGATCAGATCGTTATCATCCTGATTTTTCAGGAACATATCCAGAAGAAAATTGCTTTTTTCTGCTCCATTTCCGCTAAAATTCAATGACTCATCAAAAGCCATAGTATTCAACCAGATGACAATACTGTCTCCTGGCTCGATGAACATGATCTGATTTTCGGGAGGATGTTTAAAAGTATAGATCCCACTTTCAAGATTCTTATAGTCTTTTCCAAACTGATTTTTTTCGTTTAGATATAGTGTGTCTAAATTTTTATTTTCCTTGGAAAGGATAACATAATCAGTCTCCGGATTATTGATCTGGCCACCCAGAAAAACATTTTCAGATGTAGGGTTCTCTTCTCTGCAGGCAGACAGAAGGAGAATACAGCATAAGCTATATAAATAAAAGTATTTCATTGGTGTATTGGGCCTATGGGCTTTCGGCTACCCATTAATTTTAACAAATATAGATTTCGCCATATGCCAGCCATGTTAAGTGTGCGTTAAAACAAATAATTAAAACGTTAATCTTTCACTTTAAGATTGATTATAACTACTTTTGCAAAAAATTAATTATTACAGTTTATGCTTTCAGTATCAAACCTTTCCGTACAGTTTGGAAAAAGAGTTTTATTCGATGAGGTGAACACTACCTTCACCCAGGGAAACTGCTACGGGATCATCGGTGCAAATGGAGCCGGGAAATCTACTTTTTTAAAGATATTATCAGGTAAAAGTGACCCAACCTCCGGGCATGTTCATTTGGAGCCGGGTAAACGTATGTCGGTTCTAGAGCAGAACCACAATCTTTATGATGAATACCCGGTTTTGGAAACCGTAATAAGAGGAAACAAACCTCTTTTTAAGGTGAAAACAGAGATTGATGCTCTTTATGCTGATTATTCTGATGAGAATGCTGAAAAGATAGGTGAGCTTCAAACCGAATTTGAGGAAATGGATGGGTGGAATGCCGAAAGTAATGCTGCAGCCATGCTATCTAATCTTGGTATCAAGGAAGAACATCATCATGTTTTGATGAAAGATCTAGATGGTAAGCAAAAAGTAAGGGTTCTTTTGGCCCAGGCCTTGTTTGGTAATCCTGATGTATTGATCATGGATGAGCCAACAAACGACCTGGATTATGAAACAATCAGCTGGTTGGAGAACTTCCTTGCCAATTATGAGAATACGGTTATCGTGGTATCCCACGACCGTCACTTCCTCGATTCTGTATGTACACATATTTCTGACATAGATTTTGGAAAGATCAATCACTTCAGCGGAAATTATACTTTCTGGTACGAATCTTCACAATTAGCTGCAAGACAAAGAGCCCAGCAGAATAAAAAGGCGGAAGAGAAAAAGAAAGAACTGCAGGAATTCATTCAGCGATTTAGTGCGAACGTAGCTAAGAGTAAGCAGGCGACTTCAAGAAAGAAAATGATCGAAAAGCTTAATATCGATGAGATCAAGCCTTCCAGCAGAAGGTATCCGGCAATAATCTTTGAAAGAGAACGGGAAGCTGGTGATCAGATCCTTAATGTTGAAAATCTTGAAGCCAGTATTGAAGGTGAAACTCTTTTTAAAGGAGTTGATATCAATTTGGCTAAAGGAGATAAAGTGGTTGTTTTTTCAAAGGATTCCAGGGCTACAACTGCATTTTATGAGATCATAAACGGGAAACAGGATCCTGTAAATGGTAAGTATTCTTGGGGTGTTACCACTTCTCAGTCCTACCTGCCTGCAGATAATTCTGATTACTTCGATAACGACCTTACCCTAGTAGACTGGTTAAGACAATGGGCGAAGACCGAGGAGGAGCGGGAAGAGGTTTATATTCGAGGCTTTCTTGGTAAAATGTTATTCAGTGGTGAGGAAGCATTAAAGACCTGCCGGGTTTTATCCGGGGGGGAGAAAGTTCGTTGTATGTTAAGTAGAATGATGATGATTAGAGCTAATGTTCTTATGTTAGACGAGCCTACTAACCATCTGGATCTTGAATCTATCACTGCTTTCAACAACTCTCTTAAGAACTTTAAAGGAACTGTTCTTTTCACAACTCACGATCACGAATTTGCTCAAACCGTAGCTAATCGGGTCATAGAATTAACTCCGAATGGTGTTATAGACAGATATCTGAGCTTCGATGATTACATGAGCGATAAGTCTATAAAGGAGCAGAGAAATAAAATGTATGCCGTAGAGGCATAATTTCAAAATAAATTAAGAATGAAAAAGCCTGAAGATTTCTTCAGGCTTTTTCTTGGCTAATTCAAACAAGTCTTTTAAAAAATTCCGCCACCTCCGGCTTCATTATCATCTCGGCTTTTACGCTTTAAAGCCTTGTTTTTTCCTCCCCCGAATCGGTATGAGAATCCGAGGTAAACGGTTTGGGTTTCCCCTTTAAACCTTCCCTGTTGTGAAAAGGGCCTACCGTCATCGAAACCGAATTCCTGGGTATCGAACACATCATTAAAGTTCAGGCTTATCGTGGCCTTGTTCTCCTCAAGGAACGAATATCTCGCACCGATATTCATGAAATACATGGAGTTCATATCGATCTGAAGATCTTTCGCCGGACTCCTGTAGAAACCAAACAAAGAGAAGGTTAGGCTTTCAGTTGCTTTGAAATTATGATTTGTTCTAAAGGTCAATGCCCTATTTTCAACCTCGATAGATTCAGTACCTACAATTCCTCTAAGATTCTGTCCGTAAAGTTCAAGAGCTGTATTTGTGCTCCACCAGTCTGTGAATTTGTAATTGGTATTAAATTCAACCCCGTAAGAATCATTAGAATCGAAGTTGTCGAAGGTTAAAAACAGTGAGCCCGGCTCGTCCGGATCGGCTGTGATTACCTGATTTATCTGGTCGTTGGTTCTTCTAAAGAAAACTCCGGTGGTAAGACTACCTTTTTTCTTGAACTTACGAGTATAATTCAATTCCAGTGAGTTGGTGAACTGGGGATCCAATTCAGGATTTCCGGCAACAGTAAGACGAGGTGAGGTTATTTCCCGGATGGGGTTAACCTGTGAAAATCCTGGTCTGTCTATTCTTCGGCTATAGCTCAACTGATAGCTGTTATTTTCACTTGGAGTAAAGTTTAGGAATGCTGAAGGGTAGATGTTGAAATAATCATCTTCAAATACCTTTTCACCGTTGTAGGTCGCATCGACTTCAAAATTTTCGAGGCGAGCTCCTAGTTGATAAGACCATTTTTCAAAATTCTGTCCAAAAGTGGTGTAAAAACTATAGATGTCCCTTAAGTATTGATATTCAGAATCAGTAAAATCGGGATTATTAGTGTCGTAAAGGTTATCTGTATCCAGTAACCTGGCTTCTGCGCCAATCTCTAATTTCGCAGTCTCGCTTAATGGGTTCACATAATCTATATTGGCTGTTATGTTTTCCCGAACTTCATTGGTAAATTCACTGTACGGCTGTAGGTTTACTTGTGTATCAGTGAAATCTACAAAGGTGTTCTCGTCCTCTTCAAAATTATTATAGTCTAGTTCTAATTGTATGTTATGACCGTCCTTCTCAAAATTATGATCATAAAGGAAATTATATGCTGAGTTAAGGTTTTTAAAATTAAGGTCAAGGGTTTGTGTGATGTTCTGTGAAGCATCATTTTCATTTATAAAACTTATGTATCCGTTAGGGCCGCCGCTAAAATAATTCTGGTTCGTGTAAAAGGATAAGGTGTTGTTATCATTTAAGTAAAAGTCGACTCCTACCTTGTATAAATAATTTTCCCTTTCATTATCGATCTTAAAAGTTTGGAAGATGTCCTCTTCCGGTAGAGTAACGGTTCCACCGTTTTCATTTGGTCCAAAGTTGGTGCCCAAGCTCGTGTAGAAATTAAATTTTCCCGTACGATAGTTCATATCCAAAGTTCCATTGAATCTGGTGTTATCTCCCTGGGTTAAACCGGTATTTAGATTACCGTTAAAACCTCTGTTGGAATTTTTATGAAGAACGATATTTATGATTCCGCTCATTCCTTCAGGGTTGTATTTGGCCGAAGGATTAGTAATAAGTTCAATACTTTTAATGGAGGTTGAAGGTATTTGTCTTAAAAGCTGAGCAGGGTCCATATTGGTAGGTTTGCCATCTACTAAAATCCTGACATTAGAATTTCCTCTTAAAGAGATATTCCCGTCCTGATCCACATTTACCGAAGGAATATTAACCATTATCTCTGATGCGGTTGCACCTGTAGTCATAAGGTCTTTCCCAACATTTATCACTTTGCGATCCACACGTTGTTCTATAGTGGTTCTTTCAGCGATTACCACCGTTTCATCCAGCATGGCGACATCAGGTTCCAGGATGATTCTACCAAATTCTACAGAGGAGTTCTTCCTGTCGATATGGATCTCCTTGGAGTAGGTTTTGTACCCAATGAACTGAACTTTGAATATATAGTCTCCCTCCTCGATTACAGGGATGGTAAAAGTTCCATCATCGCTGGAGGTGATCCCTGTTACCAGTTCACCTTCCATATTAGTGATAATCACCGTGGCATAGGGTATAGGTTCGTTTAATTCCTGATCGATTACGGTTCCTGAAATCTTTCCCATTGGGTCTGAAAATGCCAGACAAACCGAAGTGGACAATAATAGTAGACTAAAAAATAACTTTTTCATTTTCTGATTGATTTGATGATTAATATGTTTAACAAGTTACTTTGCAATACATAGTTGATGAAAACACTACGGCGCAAAAATGAAACTCTCTATTATAATGACGACACAATTTTGTTCTTGTTACAAAAAATCTAAAAAAAACCTGTATCCCGGTGAGGAGATACAGGCTGAACAAAATCATCGTTATCAACACTAACCATCAAATTAATAATAAGATGATTCTGTAAGTACCGGTACTCGTTTTAAAGACTGATGAGAATTTAAAATGTTACAGTCATTTTAATTAAATTTGGAATATGAAGAAGAAAACACTTGTATTAGGAGCTTCACTCAACCCGGCAAGATATTCCAATCTTGCCATTAACAGGCTGGTTAAACATGGCCAACCTACCGTGGCTATCGGATTAAGAAAAGGCAAGGTAAATGGAGTGGAAATTCAAACCGAAAAGCTACCCTTCGAGGATATCGATACGGTGACGCTATACATGAATGCCAGAAGACAGGAAGAATATTATGATTATATCATATCACTTAATCCCGACAGGGTGATCTTTAATCCTGGTACTGAAAATCCTGAATTATACGATCTTTTGAGGCAAAATGGAATAGATTTCGAAAACTCCTGCACCTTAGTTATGCTTTCTTCTAATCAATACTAGACCAAAGAAGGTCAGTAACCCGTTTAGGATAAGGATAAAGAATCCAAATTCAAAACCAAACCACATTAGGCTGTTGATGCTGATTATATAAGATAAGACTGGGGCTATTATCGCAATTAGCGGCACAATTCTATCCTTTACTTCCCATCTGGTAAAAAGTCCGAATGCATAAAGTCCAAGTAATGGGCCATAGGTATACCCGGCGAATTGAAATAATTTATTTATCACGCTCTTATCCGCGATCGCGTATTTGAAAGCGAGCATGACCAGAATGAGCAATATGGATATCGCGATATGAATCTGTTTACGAATTCTTACCTGCTTTCTTTCATCATATTTTTTCTCTATATCAAGAATGTCGATACTAAAGGAAGTGGTTAGAGCAGTCAGTGCACTATCTGCACTGGAGTATGCCGCTGCGATAAGCCCAAGGATAAAGAATATGCCTACTGCAAATCCAAGTTCTCCACTCGTTGCGATAGCGGGAAATAAATCGTCCTTTTGTTCTGAGATCGAATTAAGTTCAGCATAATCTGTTAGCAAAACCCCAAGGGCAAGAAAAAGAAAGTTTACAAAAACCAGTACAATGGTAAACCAGAACATATTTTTTTGGGCATCCTTCAGATTTCTACAGGTCAGGTTTTTTTGCATCATATCCTGGTCCAGCCCGGTCATCACTATCGCAATAAAGGCACCGGAGAAAAACTGTTTAATGAAATGATCCTTACTTTTCCAGTCTTCTAAAAAGAAAATTTTTGAGTGTTCACTTTCAGCGAGATAATTAAAGAAATTACTAAAAGAAAGTCCTAGATCTTCAGACAGGAAATAGATGCTTATTCCCAGTGCTACCAGCATGAATAAAGTCTGAAGGGTATCTGTCCAGATGATTGTTTTAATCCCGCTTTTAAAAGTATAAAGCCAGATGAGTAATATCGTGATGGTCACGGTTACATAGTAAGGAACACCCATCGCGTCAAATACGATCAATTGAAGCACGTTCGCGACAAGAAATAATCTAAAGCTTGCCCCTACGACCCTTGACAAAAGGAAGAATGAAGCTCCGGTTTTATAGGATGCATTCCCGAACCTGCTCTCAAGGTAGGTATAAATGGAAGTAAGGTTCATCTTGTAATAAAGGGGTAGCAAGACTAGACCGATAACTGCATAGCCAACCGTATACCCCAAAACCACCTGGAAATAACTAAAAGAATCTGCTTCAACAGTACCCGGAATAGATATAAAGGTTATTCCACTTAGGGAAGCTCCTATCATTCCAAACGCTACTAGATACCATGGAGCCTGTTTGTTGGCTTTGAAAAATTCAGCATTCGAACCACCACGACCGGTGAAATAAGAGATTAAAATGAGCACTGCAAAATAACAGGCTACCAGGATTAGTATTTGGTAAGGTTGCATAGTCTGGGCTTAAGATGGCCAATTTACAAATTAAGCTTTAAGTAATTTCATCCGTCAAAAAAATCATAAATTCGCATAATGGATTTTTCTTCAAAATTATTAGAGCAGGCAGTTGATGAAATGTCCCAATTACCAGGGATAGGAAAGCGTACGGCATTAAGGCTGGTACTTCATTTATTGAAGCAGCCGGAAAGTCAGACCGAACAACTTAGCGATGCGTTACTTGATTTAAGAAAGAACATCAAGCTTTGTAAGAATTGTTTTAATATCAGTGATACCGATCTTTGTGAAATATGTTCCAATCCCTCCAGGATTTCGGAAATCGTCTGTGTGGTGGAGGATATCAGGGATGTTATGGCAATTGAGAATACTG
>CAYWAB010000115.1:0-9510 GCA_964456105.1 uncultured Christiangramia sp.
GAAGTTCCTGTAATTATAGAGCGATCTAAAAAGCCGGGGCCAGTGGTCCTTTTAACCGCAGGAATACACGGGGACGAGATCAATGGAGTTGAGATCGTTAGACAGATCATCTCTAAGGGCATCAACAAACCTAAGATCGGCACAATTATTTGCATACCTATTGTAAATATTTTCGGTTTTCTGAATATGAACCGTGAATTCCCGGATGGCAGGGATCTTAATAGAGTATTTCCCGGTACCAAGCACGGTTCACTTGCTAGCAGGTTTGCCTATCAGTTCGTAAAGAAGATATTACCTATCGCCGATTTTTGTCTGGACTTTCACACCGGAGGGGCGGCCAGATTCAATGCACCACAGATAAGGGTAAAAAAAGGCGATGAACAAAGCATAAAATACGCGAGAATATTTAGTGCCCCATTCACCATAAATTCCAAAACTATAACTAAGTCCTACAGAGAGACCTGCTCCAAATTGGGTATTCCCGTACTCCTTTTTGAAGGAGGGAAATCTCTGGATAACAATAAGGAAATAGCGCAGTATGGAGTAGAAGGGGCAATGAGGATACTTAGCCATCTGGATATGCTGGCTTCAAAATTCGATTATCCCGATGTAAGGAAGGAAACCGTGATCATTGAAAATAATTCCTGGTTAAGGGCGAAGTACAGCGGACTCCTGCATGTAAAAATTCCGTGCGGAAAGCATGTGGAAAAAGGAGAGTATATCGCTACCATAACAGATCCTTACGGAAAATTCCGACATAAGATCAAGTCTCCGAACGACGGATACGTGATCAACGTCAACGAATCTCCTATTGTATACCAGGGAGATGCAATTTTTCACATTTCTATGCAACCAAAAGTTGGTGAGGATGAATAAAAATGAACTCAGGAAAAAATATAAGGAACTTCGTATCCAGCTCAGCGACCACGAGATAGACGAAAAAAGTATGCAAATCGCTAACCTAACCCTGGATCTCCCGGTATGGAACCACAAATTTTACCATACGTTCCTTAGCATTACTGAACAAAAAGAGGTGAATACCGAGTATCTTCTTCATATACTGCAGGGTAAGGATAAGGAGGTTGTTATTCCAAAAACCGACTTTAAAACAGGTAATCTCATTAATTATTTATTGACAGATCAAACCGTAATTAAAAAGAACAGGTGGAATATACCGGAACCCCAGGAAGGAATAGAAATTTCTATAGATAAGATCGAGGTAGTCTTCATTCCACTTCTGGCCTTTGATAAATCTGGGCACAGAATAGGTTACGGAAAAGGTTTCTACGATAGGTTTCTATCGGGATGTAAGCCAGATGTGATTAAAATCGGGCTTTCCTTTTTTGAACCCGTAGAAGAGATCAAAGAGGTCTATTCGAGCGATATTCCTCTAAGCTATTGTGTAACACCTGATAATATTTACGATTTCAGGAAATAAATAAATTTTGTAATGATGCAGGTATTACACTATTTTTAACCTGACAAATCACTTCGATGCTCAGCGACCTACAGTTAAATAGCATTCTGGAAGATTTTGATATCGCCTACTGGAAAATCAATTTATTTTCGAAGGAGATAGCCTGGTCTGAGCACTTCAATTCTCTGGTTGGAAAACCTGAAATACGTGAAGACCGGTTTGAATTCTTCATCAACCACATTCTTCACCCAGATTATAAATATGATTTCCGGATACATTTCGAGCAACTCATAAAGGAGAATGAGCCTTTTAGTTTTGAAATTAAACTAAAGCTAGGAAACGGTAAATATCGCTGGTTTGAATGTAGGAACAATGCCAGGGATAAAGGAAAAAGTTTTAGAGAGACAGCGGTTCTTCTTTTTGTAAATATCCATCAAAGCAAACGAGACCAGTACACCATAGAAGAAAACTTCTTCTATTACAGAGAAACTGCTGAGATGACGTCTACCGGGGGCTGGTATGTAGATACCGTCAATAAGAATATATACTGGGACGATGTTTCCAAAAAGATACTGGAATGCCCGAGGGACTTTATGCCTGCCTACGAAGACAGGATGAAGTTCTATGCTAAAGAACATCACAACAGGATGCGGAATGCATTCGATAAATGCGAAAATTTCGGTATCCCTTTCAAGATGGAACTTAAGATGGTCTCTTTCCAAATGAAGGAATTCTGGGTTAGATTAACAGGGAAACCTGTTTATAACGATGAACAGGAAGTGATCGGAATCCGTGGAGTGCTTCAGAATATCGATGAGAACAAGAACAACGAACTAAATCTTCAAAACTCCCTGGACATCATTGCTTCGCAAAATTCGAGATTGTTCAATTTTGCCCATATCGTTTCACATCATTTACGATCCCATAGCAGCAATCTAAGCCTGATCGTCGAATTATTGAGAGAATCAAAAACAAATCAGGATAAACTGGACCTACTGGCCAATGTCGAGGATATTTCGGGGAACCTTGATTCGGCGATTTCCAGATTGAACGATATTGTAAGCATCCAAACTACACTAAGGAAAGAAAGAGTCTGGATACGATTTGAGGAAGCGCTAGAGGTGGTTCTTGCATCTATCTCTTCCTTAATTAATCGAGAAAATGCAAAAATCGTCGCTGAATTTCAAGATTTAAAAGAAATACGCTATATCCCTGAATATCTTGAAAGTATTTTATTAAATTTAATCACGAATGCAATCCGTTACAAACAACCAGGACGCAAACCGGTAATATTTATTCAAACTTACGTTGAGAACGACAAGGAATATTTAGAGATCAGCGACAACGGAATGGGTATAGACCTGGATGAATACGGAGACAAAATGTTTGGAATGTACAAGACTTTCCACCACAGTCCTCCGGAAGCAAAAGGAATCGGTTTATTTATTACAAAAAATCAGGTAGAGGCCCTTGGGGGGACAATATCTGTAAGTAGCACTCTAGATATAGGGACTACTTTTAAAATAAAATTCTAGATCTATTTACAAAATGGGGCAAAAAGTAGAACTGGCATGTATCATCGATGACGACAAGATATACGTTAACTTGGTAAAAAAGATCATCGAGATCAAAAAGCTTTCTGAAAACCTTCTAATTTATAAGAATGGAAAAGAAGCCCTTGATTACTTCAAGGACATCATGGAGAACACGACCGACGAAGAAAAGCTTCCGGATATCATTTTTCTTGACCTGAATATGCCGGTTATGGATGGTTGGGAGTTTCTAAATGAGTTTATCAAGATCAAGAACAATCTTAACAAAAAGATCACTTTATACGTTGTGAGCTCTTCCATAGACCCGCGTGATCTTGAAAGAGCCAAATCCTTCAATCTGGTAACCGATTATCTTATTAAACCGATCGAGCTCAAAAAGTTTGAAAAGATTTTTGATCGCACCGCAGCCTAATCGGTTTCTTCTTCCTTATGCTTTGGAAAAGCCTTTTTATTGAATACCAGTAAGAGTGCTACTCCAATACTTATAGCTGAATCTGCTATATTAAATACCGGTTCAAAGAAAGTAAAATACTCTCCTCCCCAGATCGGGATCCACTCTGGTAGATATCCTTTATATAATGGAAAATAGAGCATGTCTACGACCTTACCATGAAATAGCGTACCATAACCACCCTCTGCAGGCATAAAGCTAGCTACCTGCCCATAACTATCATTGAAGATAACTCCATAAAAGACAGAATCTATAATGTTTCCAAAAGCTCCGGCAAAAATGAGGGCTATAGAAACTATCAAAACCCTGGATCCTCCTTTTTTTACACTATCCCAAAGCCAGTACCCTATTCCTACTATGGCTGCCAATCTAAAAAGGGTCAAGGCAAGTTTCCCGTATTCCCCGGGAATCTTTGTCCCCCAGGCCATTCCTTCATTCTCTACAAAAAGTATCCTGAACCAGTCAAACACTTCTACTTCTTCCCCTAAGGCGAAATGGGTCTTTATGTAAATTTTTGAAACCTGATCGATTAAAAGGATAAGGAATATGATTATTCCGGCTTTCTTGAGAGACATGTAATTTCTTTGATTAAATCGGGGCAAAAATACTAATATTATTTAGTTTTTTTCCGCTTAAATTTTGGGACTTCCCGGTTTCTCTCATTTACTTAAATAGATCCAGTAGGAATAATTCTGCACACTGAATTATAAGACTTATTGTAACCAAATCTTAGGGATGATCGTCTTAGGTTTATTAATCAATCAATCAAAAAAAAATGAAAACCTTAATCAATTCAATTATCCTGCTTTTTTTAAGCATATCTCTATCGGCTCAAGATTTTAACCGTTTAAAAATAGATAGCCTTTTTTCGCTAATTGATCATCATAATAAAGGCATGGGAACGACATCTATTTTTAAAAACGGACAAGAAGTTTACCATAACACTATTGGCTATGCAGACTATGGGAATCACAAAAAGGCTACTGCAAACACCAGATACCGCATTGGTTCTATTTCAAAAACCTTCACAGCCGCTCTTGTAATTCAGCTAATTGAAGAAGGAAAACTCGAGCTGGACACCAAACTATCCGATTTCTTTTCTAAGATTCCCAATTCAGATAAATTGACCATAGAAGATCTGTTGAGGCACCAAAGCGGGTTGCTTAATTTTTCGAGTTCTGAGGATTTTAAAGACTGGAAAGGGAAAAAGCAAAGCAGGGATGAACTTCTAAATAGGTTTGCTCAATATCCTGTTTTATTTGAGCCTGGATCAAAAACCCAGTATTCAAATACTAATTATGTACTATTATCTTTCATCATAGAACAAATCGAAAAAGAAAACTTTTCAGAGGTTTTGGAGAAAAGGATTATCCATCCCCTAAATCTCGAGAACACCTATTTTGGAAGCAAACTCGATCCCGCAAAAGGAGAAGCCTTAGCCTATCAACAAACAGGAGATTGGACACCTGTCGAGCAAACAGATATGAGCATAGTGATGGGAGCAGGAGCAATAGTATCCAGCCCATCCGATCTTAATAAATTTTTTACTGCGCTTTTTAACGGCCAAATAGTAAAACCCGAAAGCCTTTCAAAAATGCTGAAAATGAAAGAGGGAATTGGCATGGGAATTTTAGAGGTAACTTTATCAGGAAAGACATTCTATGGCCATACCGGAGGAATAGACGGGTTTAATAGTGTGGTTGTTTTTCTTCCAAGTGACACCACTTCGATAGCCTTCTGCTCCAACGCCCGGGATATGCCTCCTCAAAGTATTCTCGAAGGAATTACAAGTATCTATTATGGAATGGGCTATGATCTACCTTCGTTTAACTCGCTTAAACTTAATCCTGCCCAACTTCAACAATTCGTTGGAGAATATAGTGGAGAAGGATTTCCGCTAATTCTTAATATTTTTGAGAAAAATGGTCAACTCATGGCGCAGGCAGAGGGACAACCATCTTTTCCGCTTGAAGCTTACGAGCCCAACATTTTCCGGTTTGAGCGATTAGGAGTAAAACTCGAATTCAATCCTGCAGAAAACAAAATGCTATTCAAACAGGGACCCAATGTACATGAACTAAAAAGAGCTTTATAGGTTTCTAAATTAAGAACGGTCAATAAGATGTTATTGGCCGTTTTCTCTTTTAAGAGCTTTTCTTGCAGATTGTTATTTTTTATAAACCTTAATATTCCCATTTATACTTGTAAGCCTGATTGCATTCCGTCCCGGCAAAAAATCCGGAATCTCTATGGTGCCGTAACGGGAATCGGCTTCAATGATTCCGTGATCGGTTTCCACAAGAATATCGCCACCATAAGTATTAATATCTGCAGCTCCCGAAAAATTAAATAAATGACAGTAGCCCTGTTTTAGATTGGCAAGTATCGTTTTATAATTTCCTTCGGCTACCAGGGAAGCGATATTGGAAGTAATATCCAGTTCTAAATTTTCCGGAATCCTCATTTCAATTTCGAGAGAAAAAACCTTATGGGCACTTAATTTATCATATCCCCCGGAAAGTATTTCAGGATATTCGCTACTAAGGATGAGTGTTCCATCTTCCACTTTTGAATTCAGCTGAATATTATCAAAATACTCCCCTTCTGAATGTGTCTTGATGAAAATTTCAGAAATAGGTGAGGCTATTACAGAAACCAGGAAAACTTCATCACTTTCTATTCGGATACTTTTTATTTTAGAAGCATCCAGAATTTCCTGGGTATCGCGCTGAGCCATCGCAATATTCCCGAGAATAATAAAAACAATTACAAAAAGGTTTTTCATCATTTCAAACAAAACGCCCTTACCGGGAAGGTAAGGGCGTTTAAAATTATATTCAATTATTTTATCGTTGCATATTCTTAGCCTCGATACTTAGTGTAGCATGAGGAACTAACATTAATCGTTCTTTAGCGATCAATTTCCCGGTAACTCTGCAAACTCCATAAGTCTTGTTCTCTATCCTCATAAGGGCATTCTTAAGGTCCCTGATGAATTTTTCCTGACGAATGGCCAGCTGAGAATTCGCTTCTTTACTCATGGTTTCACTACCCTCTTCAAAGGCCTTAAAGGTTGGAGAAGTATCATCGGTACCATTATTACCATCGTTCTTATAAGCATTCTTATAAATTTCCAATTGCTCCTGGGCTTTTTCGATCTTTTTCTTGATCAGGGCCTTAAATTCTGCCAGATCGGCATCGCTGTAACGTTCTTTTACTTCTGTAGACATGGCTTAATGTTTTTTAATAAACAATTTAGTGGCAATATCGTCAAACTCGATTTCGGCTCCATCGTGCACCACTTCTGCAAATTCGAGAGTTGCAGTTAATGTTTCGTTCTTAATATAGGTTATATTCTCTTTTACGGCATCCTCGACAATACCATCTTTTTGTAGGGTCACGTCAATTGTATCAGTAACTTCATAGCCTGAATCCTTTCTCAGGTTCTGAATTCTATTTACCAATTCTCTGGCTACTCCCTCCTTTTTCAATTCAGGACTAATACTTACATCCAAAGCTACGGTTAAATTTCCACTACTTGCTACTAACCAGCCTTCAATATCCTGAGAAGTTATCTCAACCTCATCGGAGGACAAATTAACTAAATTTCCGTTAATTTTTATTTCAATAGAACCTTCCTGCTCGATTTTGGAAATATCCTCTGCTCCAAGCTTATTTATCTCATTGACAACCAGCTTCATATCTTTGCCAAACCTTGGTCCAAGCACTCTGAAATTTGGTTTGATCTGCTTTACAAGTAGTCCTGAAGCATCATCTATAAGCTCAACTTCCTTAACATTTACTTCTGACTTAATAAGGTCTTCAACTGCCTGAATCTCTTGTTTTTGAGATTCGTCAAGCACCGGAATCATTACTCTCTGCAAAGGCTGACGCACTTTTATCATCTCCTTTTTACGCAGGGAAAGAACCAACGAAGAGATAGTTTGCGCTTTTTCCATCTTCTGCTCCAAAGATTTATCAACAAATTGTGGTTCATAAACCGGGAATTCAGCAGTATGTACAGATTCTGAACTATCCTTCCCTGTAGCAGCATTAAGGTCTTTGAAAAGCCTGTCCATATAGAAAGGTGCCACCGGAGCTCCAAGCTTGGCAACAGTTTCCAGACAGGTGTAAAGGGTCTGATAGGCAGATATCTTATCTTTCTCATAATCCCCTTTCCAGAATCTCCTTCTGCTTAACCTTACATACCAGTTACTAAGGTTTTCCTGTACAAATTCAGAAATTGCCCTTGTAGCTTTTGTTGGCTCATAATCGGAATAGAATTTATCCACCTTTTCTACAAGAGTATATAATTCAGAAAGGATCCATCTGTCAATTTCCGGACGTTCACTTAACTTGATATCCTCTTCAGCATAGGTGAATTCGTCTATGTTCGCATATAAGGTGAAGAAAGAATACGTATTGTATAGAGTTCCAAAAAACTTTCTTTGCACTTCTCCAATTCCCTCAATATCGAATTTAAGGTTATCCCATGGATTCGCATTGGAGATCATATACCAGCGAGTTGCATCTGGGCCATAAACTGCGAGTGTCTCGAAAGGATCCACAGCATTCCCAAGACGCTTGGACATTTTTTGTCCGTTCTTGTCAAGTACAAGTCCGTTGGAAACTACATTCTTATAGGCTACATCGTCAAAGATCATGGTAGCGATGGCATGAAGGGTATAGAACCACCCACGGGTTTGATCAACACCTTCCGCGATGAAATCGGCTTTTCTCCATTTATCTTCAACCTTCTCCTTATTCTCAAATGGATAGTGCCATTGTGAATAAGGCATAGAACCGGAATCAAACCAAACATCGATAAGATCGGCTTCGCGTTTCATTGGCTTACCTGAATCTGAAACAAGAGTGATTTCGTCTACCACATTTTTGTGAAGATCTACTTTATCATAATTCTCTTCACTCATATCTCCGGGATCAAAACTGGCAAATATATCTTCTTCCATAAAGCCGGCCTTAACCGCCTTATTCATTTCTTCTTTTAGTTCTGCTACAGATCCAATAACCTTAACCTCGGTTCCCTCTTCATTTCGCCAGATCGGTAATGGAATACCCCAATAACGGCTTCGGCTAAGGTTCCAGTCGTTTGCATTGGCAAGCCAGTTTCCAAATCGGCCTTCACCGGTAGATTTTGGTTTCCAGTTAATTCCCTGGTTCAGCTCATGCATCCTATCCTTGAATTCGGTCACTTTAATGAACCATGAATCAAGCGGATAGTATAAAATTGGCTTATCAGTTCTCCAGCAATTAGGATAGCTGTGAACATATTTTTCAACCTTAAAGGCCCTGTTCTCTTCTTTAAGCTTGATAGCGATCTCTACGTCTACAGATTTCTCAGGAGCCTCTCCCTCGTCATAATATTCATTCTTCACGTACTTCCCAGCAAGCTCATCCATCTCCGGACGGAATTTACCTTGCAGGTCCACAAGAGGAACAAGATTCCCATTGTCATCCTTAACCAGTAACGGTGGTACCTCTGGTGTGGCCTGTTTAGCCACCATAGCATCATCAGCACCAAAAGTTGGTGAGGTATGCACGATTCCGGTACCATCTTCAGTAGTCACAAAATCACCTGAGATAACCCGAAAAGCGTTTTCCGGATTTTCAAAAGGCTGAGCATATGGCAACAATTGCTCATATTTTATTCCTACCAAATCTTTTCCTGGAAAAGCCTCTTCAGAAACCAGGTATGGTATTTTCTTATCTCCTTCAGAGTAAGATTTAAGATCTTCTTCGGCTCCAACTTTCTTGAATTTCTTATCGAATTGCTTCTCCGCTAGTTCTTTGGCGACGACTATTGTTATTGGCTCGAAAGTGTACTGATTATATGTTCTTACCGTGACGTAATTGATCTTGGGCCCAACGGTTAGAGCAGTATTTGAAGGTAATGTCCATGGAGTAGTCGTCCAAGCGATGAAATAGAGATTCTCCCCCTCATTTTTCAGAAAATCCGGAAGAGTTTCAGTTTTCGTCTTGAACATGGCGGTTACGGTAGTATCGGTAACATCCTGATAGGTTCCCGGCTGGTTAAGTTCATGAGAACTTAAACCCGTTCCCGCTTTTGG
>CAYWAB010000116.1:0-9440 GCA_964456105.1 uncultured Christiangramia sp.
CGGTTTCCCCATTCTCACAATCTTCAAGGTTAGATACCGTGAAATCAGGATTGTCGTAAACAGTGACCGTAAAGGATTTAATGGTATGACAGCCTTGCTCGTCCTCTCCTTCACCATCTGCTGTATTGTCCAAACGGGCATAAATGGTTTCAGGACTGGCCGGATCGCTTCCCCCTGAAAGGTACACACGATAACTGTCTTTGTTTCCTATACTATTGGTGCCGGCATCAGCATCCTCCTGACTGGTGTAAAATGTCCAGGCGACATTGGACTCGGAAGTGGATACACCATCATCCAAATCGAAATCATAATAGCCATCATCTACTCCTTCGGTCTGAGACTCACACTGTGCTAGATCAGTTGTTGTAAAGTCTGGATTGTTATAAATTATAACATCTGCGAAAGCAGGATCTGACTCACACCTATGGCTTGCATCATTGGTAACACCAATTCCGGAGACTACAACGGCATAGGACCCAGAAGCGGAAGAATTATCTAGAGTAAGAGTGGAATCATCTTCGTTTCCATCATCATAAGACACATAGTCATCATCAAAAACTCCAGTGTTACCTTCCTTCACATACCAGGAATATTCAAACGGGCCAATACCCCCTTCGATTTCAGGCGACAGGATTACTCCTTGTTCTGATTCGCATCCTGTAACTCCTTCCAGAGTTACCTGTGGTTTAACGAAGAAATTACCTCCTACAAAATCATTTAAAGCTGAATCTACGGAAGCAGAGTTCCTGGTATTCACTAAAAAGGAAGAAAAACAAGGATTCCCACCAGATATAAGATCAAAATTTGGATTATCTAAAAGTCCTTTTAAGTTAATAAAGCCTTCGAAAAAAGTATTAATAGGCATATCATCTCCATTGACACTATCACCATTTTTTGTAAAATACATCCAGTCGGTAGGCTCAGCTATTGTATTCAATTTGGCTCCTACAAATGTGGAAAGAATAGGATTAGTTACATTTGGTTCGATTAAAGTTTTTAGCCTTTTGTTAGAATTGGGTACATCCCCACTACCATCGCTTCTCCATTCATAAACCGCAATATTTCCATCCTTTCCACCATTAGTAAAAGATGCGACAATAAATAGGTCTCCAGTAATATGCTCACCGGCAAATCCATAGCCATTTATTTCCACATCATCCTGGAGAAACCAGAAACCAATATTCGCATCTCCATTATCCGCATGAAGGTTCCCGAAAAAATAGATGACCCCATTATACAAGAAAGCACCAGCCTGTTGAATATCAGTTTTGTCATTTGGACCTTGATCTGTATTACTCCAGTCCATAATAAAACTATGGTCCTTTGATCCTTGCGTAAAAGTTTTATCAATTGTTAGTTTCGGATCAGGATCGCTAGGATTATTAATATCATCAAAAATGATTCCTGATGAAACGGAGTTTAAGGGAAGTGGATAGGTTTCAGGATATAGAAAATTATTCCAAATATCATCCCAGTCCCATTCCGTCTCGTTCGAGGTAGCATTTCCATCTATAAACGTTTCAGGACTCTGACTCTGCATTTGAAAAGAACCTAAAAAAATTATTGTAAACATTAATACAAATCTTTTAAAAGGAAATCTTTCAAGACGTTTAAATGTAATCTTTTCCATAATTAAAAATTTTAAGGTTAGGCCAATAGCAATGGTTAACCTAGGGAAGCAGACCGGGCAGTCATTTTTTAGGGGCTTCTTTTTTAACTATATTAAAACAAAAATGCGTAGGGGGAGTATCCTTAGCCTGTATTAGATACAGGAAAAGGCGCTAATACCTTTCGGTATTTTGTGCTTCCGGGGGGAAAGAAAAAAACAAACTGGATTTGGGGGCGTTAATTAAAATAAGTGTAATTGGGACTAACTCTAACGGCTAAAAGTAGAAGGCTAATTCAACTTTAGCGAAAAAATCATGAGAGAAATTCTAACGATTAGAACAACCAACTGATTTTCATAAGGTTAAATTAAGACTTTTTTATAAGTTTAAAGGTTAGTGGAGTCTTTTAGCTTCAAGAAATAGGGGAAAACCCCTACTTAAAATTCCTTGTTAGCCTGTATTGCTTGATTATCATTTTAGAGCTCTTTTTTTACGAAATTATCATTATTAAAACAGCTAATTATCAATCTCTTAATTGTTGCAGCAAAGGCTACAAATATTTTCTGATTTACTCCTGTTTTATTTAACTTTAAAAGGATAATTCAGAAGGTAAAAATATGAGAATGAAAGAACAGGGATTGTATTCCCCTCTAAATGAACGCGATAACTGCGGAGCAGGTTTTATTTGTAATCTGAATGGTGAAAAAACCAATCAAATAATTCATAAAGCCATAGACATCCTAATTCGTCTTGAACATCGTGGGGCAGTTAGTGCAGATGGTAAAACAGGAGACGGAGCGGGAATCCTAATCGATGTCCCTCATGATTTCTTTAAAAAGGTTTGTGAATTCGATTTGCCGGACTTTAGATCTTATGCTGTCGGAATGGTTTTTCTTCCAAAGAACACTAACCAGGCAGATCTTTGCAGAAAGACCTTTAACGAAGAAATAGAAAAACAACAGCTAAAAGTTTTAGGATGGCGTAAAGTACCCGTAGACCATTCCTGTCTGGGAAAAATGGCAAGTAAGTTTGAGCCTGCAATTGAACAGGTTTTTATTGCCCGTCCTGAAAAACTTGACGACCGGAATTTTAATGCTAAACTTTTTACCGCTAGAAAGATAGCAGAACATGCAATAGAAAATTCAGGTCTTTCCCAAAGCGAATATTTTTACTTTTCAAGTCTTTCGACGAATACTATTATCTATAAAGGGCTATTAATGCCACAGGATATTAATGAATACTATAAGGATCTCAACGATCCGGACGTGATAACGAAATTAGCTCTCGTCCACCAGCGATTTTCTACAAATACCTTCCCTACCTGGGATCTAGCCCAACCTTTTCGTTACATGTGCCATAATGGAGAAATAAATACACTTCGAGGTAATCTAAGTCGTATGCGGGCCAGGGAAGAACTTTTTGAGAGTGAGGTGTTTGGTAAGGATATGAAAAGGATTTTACCGGTAACCTTGGAAGGAAAATCAGATTCAGCTTCCATGGATATGGCCCTCGAGATGCTTCTTCAAACAGGTAGATCATTACCGGAAGCCATCATGATGATGGTGCCGGAAGCCTGGGAGAAGAATCCTTCCATGAAGGACGGGAAAAAAGCTTTTTACGAATATAATGCCTGTATCATGGAACCCTGGGATGGTCCCGCCTCCATACCTTTTACCGATGGAAATTATATAGGGGCATTGCTTGACCGTAATGGCCTAAGGCCATCACGATATACAGTAACAAAGGACGGGTATGTGATAATGTCTTCAGAGACCGGAGTGCTGGAAATAAAACCTGAGAATGTGCTTAAACATGGCAGGCTTGAACCGGGTAGAATGTTCCTTGTAGATATGATCGAAGGTAGAATTGTGGAAGACGAGGAGGTTAAGGAAAAGATAGTTTCTGAACGTCCCTACCGCGAATGGTTGGAAAAAAACCTTCTTCATCTCGCGGACGTTCCCTATACAGGAAATAAAACACCGATAGAAGACATTCCTTATATAACAAGATTGAAACTTTTCGGCTATACCTACGAAGATATCACTACTATAATTTCACCGATGGCCTCGAATGGTAAAGAAGCCATTGGGTCCATGGGAACAGATATCCCACTTGCGGTCCTATCAGATAAGCCACAACTTCTTTTCAACTATTTCAAACAACTGTTTGCCCAGGTCACAAATCCTCCCCTGGATGGCATCAGGGAAGAGATAGTAACCGATATAAGTCTATCTATCGGAGAGGATATCAATCTATTTGACATCACCCCTGAACAGTGTAAGAAACTCAAAATACAGAACCCTGTTATTTCCAATGAGGATCTGGACAAAATAAAATATATCGATTATCCGGGATTTAAGGCTAAATCAATTTCAATACTCTACGAGGCTGAAAAAGGAATGAATGGCCTGGAAGACCGACTGGAGGAAATTATTCTTGAAATAAACGCGGCGGTAGATGACGGTTGCAACATCATCATTTTGTCGGACAGGAATGTAAATCCCAAACTTGCTCCAATCCCATCTTTACTTGCCTGTTCTTTCGTACACCACCGGGTAAAGGACTACAACAGGAGATCTTCTTTCGGAATAGTTATCGAATCTGCTGAGCCAAGGGAACCACATCATTTTGCTGCGCTCTTTGGTTATGGTGCGAGCGCGATTAATCCATATATGGTGAATGAAGTGATCTATGATTTGGTGGAGCGCAAAGAGATCGAAGTGGCAGATCCAGAAGTAGCCGTTGAAAATTTCAATGTTGCTATTGGTAAAGGAATCGTCAAGATTATGAACAAGATTGGGATATCCACGCTTCTATCTTACAGAGGATCGCAGATCTTTGAAATTCTTGGTCTTAATAAAAAGTTCGTCAATAAATACTTCTGCAATACCCCTACAAGAATTGAAGGTATCGGACTATACGAAGTAGAGAAGGAAATTCAGAAACGCTATCAACATGCCTTTTTCCCACCAGAAACAGAAACCGATCTCGATCTGGAAATGGGTGGAGATTACAGGTGGAGAAGGAATGGCGAACGCCATGTCTTTAATCCGGCCAGTGTAGCAAAATTGCAGCAGGCAGTTCGGCAAAATAGCTACGAAACTTATAAAGAATATTCAAGCGTTATCAACGATCAGAACGAAAAACTGATGACCTTGCGAGGGATGTTCAAATTCAAGGATCTTAATCCAATTCCGCTTGAAGAAGTAGAACCATGGACCGAAATTGTAAAAAGATTCAAAACCGGAGCAATGTCTTTCGGCTCCATCAGCAAAGAGGCTCACGAGAATCTTGCTATCGCAATGAACAGGATCAAAGGAAAAAGTAATTCTGGTGAAGGGGGTGAAGATCCAGGACGTTTCCAGAAAGACATCAATGGGAATTGGAGAAATTCAGCAATAAAGCAGGTGGCTTCGGGTAGATTTGGAGTAAGCATAGATTATTTGACCAATGCACGCGAGATCCAGATCAAAATGGCTCAGGGAGCCAAACCTGGAGAAGGCGGACAATTACCCGGGGCGAAGGTGAATCCCGATATTGCGAAAACGAGAAATTCCACACCCTATGTTGGATTGATCTCTCCTCCACCACACCACGATATTTATTCTATCGAAGATCTGGCACAGCTTATCTTCGATCTTAAAAATGCAAACCGGGAAGCCAGGATTAATGTGAAATTGGTTTCAAAAGTAGGGGTAGGAACCATTGCCGCCGGTGTTGCAAAAGCTAAGGCAGATGTCGTCCTTATTTCGGGTTATGACGGAGGAACAGGAGCATCGCCATTAACCTCCTTAAGACATGCAGGTTTACCTTGGGAACTTGGAATTGCTGAAGCCCAGCAAACATTATTACTTAACAACCTTAGAAGCAGGATAGTTGTTGAATGTGACGGCCAGTTGAAAACAGGTAGGGATGTTGCCATCGCTTGTCTTTTAGGTGCCGAGGAATTCGGTTTTTCAACAGCTCCATTAGTAGCGACCGGTTGTATCATGATGAGAGCATGTCATCTCAATACTTGTCCCGTAGGCATTGCAACCCAGGATCCAGAGCTGCGCAAAAACTTTAAAGGAACTCCCGAGAATGTGATCAACTTCATGTATTTCATAGCTCAGGAACTCAGGGAAATAATGGCCCAGTTGGGATACAGAAAAATAGATGAAATGGTTGGCCAGAGTCAGAAACTGGATACTAATAAAGCTATAAAACATTATAAGGCCCAGGGGATAGATCTCTCGAATATTTTACACAAACCTGATATTCACGAAAAAGTACCATTAGCAAACACCGAAAAACAATTACACAATCTGGAAGGTGTTCTAGATTTCGAGATATTACGACAGGCACATCCTGCTATTTATAGGAAAGAACCGGTTACCTTAAGTTTTCCTATCGCTAACACCAACAGGACCACCGGGGCAATAATCAGTAACGAAATATCAAAAATTCATGGAGCTGAAGGCTTGCCTAAGAATACTCTAGTATTGAACTTTAGTGGCTCGGCAGGACAAAGTTTTGGCGCATTCGCCGCACGCGGACTAAACCTGAATATTGAAGGTAATTCTAATGACTATTTCGGCAAAGGACTTTCAGGCGCTGTTCTGTCTATAAGAAAACCAAAAGCAGCCACCTTCAAATCCAATGAAAATATTATTATTGGAAACGTGGCCCTCTATGGAGCAACTGCTGGAGAAGCTTACATCAATGGGATTGGAGGCGAACGTTTTTGTGTAAGAAATTCCGGAGCAAAAGCTGTTATAGAAGGAATTGGAGACCATGGTTGCGAATATATGACGGGAGGAACTGCGGTTATTCTTGGGAAAATCGGAAGAAACTTTGCTGCCGGAATGAGTGGAGGAATTGCTTACATCTTCAATCCGGAAAACAAACTGGATCGAAATAATTTCAATATGGAGATGATTGAACTTGAAATTCCTTCAGACGAAAACCTGAAGGAACTGAAGGATCTAATCCAGAACCACTACGATTATACAGAAAGTGAAGTAGCCAAAACTATTCTAGATGATTGGAAGGACACTTCAAAACAATTTATGAAGGTAATGCCAATAGAATACAAAAAGGCTTTGAAAAAGCTAGAAGAAGAGAAAAAGGAAAAAGAACAGGTAGATTTAAAAACAGCTTAATAAATGGGAGAATTGAGAGGATTTTTAGAATATGAACGCGTAGATGAACCAAAGGAAAAAGCGGAAGAGCGCGTAAAGAATTATAAGGAGTTTACAAAAGAGCTGGATACCAAAGAGCTGAATAAACAAGGTGGTCGCTGTATGGATTGCGGCATCCCGTTTTGCCATAGCGGTTGCCCGGTAGGAAATCTAATACCAGATTTCAACAATGCAGTGTACCGAAACGAATGGGAAAAAGCATTGAAAATCCTTCATGCAACCAATAATTTTCCGGAATTCACCGGCAGGCTTTGCCCTGCTCCGTGCGAATCAGCTTGTGTACTCGGAATAATCGAACCTCCGGTCTCTATTGAAATGATAGAGAAGTATATCGTTGAAAGAGGTTTTAAGGAAGGATGGATACATCCCGAACCTCCTGCACACAGAACGGATAAGCGAATAGCGGTGATTGGTTCTGGACCGGCAGGTCTTGCTGCTGCACAACAATTAAATCGTGCAGGACATACAGTTACCGTGTTCGAAAGAGATGCCAAAATAGGCGGCCTTTTAAGGTATGGGATTCCAGATTTTAAAATGGAGAAGAAAGTAATAGATCGCCGTCTTGATCAAATGATGAAAGAAGGAATTGAGTTTAAAACCAATACAGAAGTAGGAAAGAACTATGACATCGAAAAACTTAAGGATTTTGATGCGGTCGTTCTTGCCGGCGGAGCAACGGCAAGAAGAGAGCTTCCTATTCCGGGCGCTGATGCCGATGGCGTTGTCCAGGCAATGGAATTCCTTAAGCACAATAACGAAGCCGTGGACGGACTCCATGAAGTAGAAGAACGCCTTAGTGCAAAGGAAAAACATGTTATTGTAATTGGTGGTGGTGATACAGGATCAGATTGCGTAGGCACTTCGAACAGGCATGGTGCAAAATCGGTCACTAATTTCGAGATACTTCCAATTCCTCCGGAATCACGAACGATAGAAAACCCATGGCCATTTTGGCCATTCACTTTAAAAACCAGTTCTTCCCATGAAGAAGGGGTAAACAGGAACTGGAGTATACAAACGAAAGAATTCATAAAAGATTCTAACGGGAAATTAATAGGACTTAAGACTGTTCAGGTGGAATGGGTAAGAAGGCCAGGCCAGCGACCGGAATTAAAAGAAGTTCCTAATACCGAGAAAGAATGGCCTTGTGACCTTGCACTTCTTTCCTTAGGCTTTACAGGACCGGAAAAAACTCTCAGTGAAAAGCTTGGACTTGAACTCGACCAAAGAAGTAACATCAAAGGAGAAAATAATTATCAAACTAACGTGAAGAACATCTTTGTCGCAGGTGACATGAGAAGAGGCCAGTCCCTTATTGTATGGGCAATATCGGAAGGAAGGGAAGCAGCTCACCATGTAGATAAATTCTTAATGGGAAAATCAAAGCTTCCTGTAAAAGGGGATGGGGATCTTCCCAATGCATAAAAAGAGCCCCGAGTTTCTCGGGGCTCTTTCTGTTATGAGATTATAATCCTAGAAGACCTTCAAAAGAAATCTGAAGATTAACTTCTGAATTTGCTTCGATATTAAATCCATTCAGATTTATTGAACCTACTGCATTAGCATCAACCATTCCTGAAAACTCAAGATTCCCATCATTGTCATTATCATTATATGAAGCAAAATGAAGTTCGTAATCTCCCTCTTCAAGAAAATGAATTTCAAATTCTCCGTTGGATTCTGAAACAATTGAACTACTAACTGCATTAGAGAATTCAACTCCCTCATTATTAGGATTCGTTTCAGATTGACTATATGAGCCTTCTTTGTATGCGTATGCAACAATCACTTCTCCCTGTCCTTCTGAGGCATTATCAACATTACCCTTTACTATACCCGTATTTATTTCATTGACAGCTCGAATATTATTCTCTAGTTGAGATCTAGATACAAAAGAATAATTTCCATTCTCTTCCCTCAAACTCTTTCTAAGATCGAAATCAAGGATAATTTGGTTTTGAGCGGCCTCCACAATTTGCGCCTGATCCCTTAGGCTTAACTCTAAGGCCCCACTGAGCTTCTGCTTACTTCCTCCACGCGTTACTAAATAATTACCAGGACCACTCCCAGATTCATCCGTTTCCGAAAGAACTAAGACAATTTCAGAGGTTGTGCCTGTATTTAGATCAAGTTCTCCCAAAGATTGAGTATTACCATTTGTTAAAGCACTTAGTTGAACCGTAGTTTTGTTAAAACCTTCCAGATTCATTCCATTAACTCTTACCGCAGAAACTGTAACAAATACAGCTTCAACATTAGCATCATCTATTGGAGCATCCGTTATGTACACAGTGGTTGAACTAGTTTGAGTTTCTTTCGATAGATCCTTCACCGAATCATCTTCAGAACATGATACCAATAAACTTAGAACAAATAAAAATCCTAATTTGCTTAAACTTTTAAATAACATAAATAAAAATTTTTGGCGCCATTAAAAAGCGCTGGTTAATATTCAGTAATTAAAGGCTTAGTATAAAGGACATAATTTAGAATTCCATTCGGAACAATATTAACGAAGATTTTCGAGGCTTGGTTCTTAAGAAAAACCTAAAAATTATTATTCTTTTCTTAATGATAAAAGCAATAAAAAAACCCCTTCAGTAAAACTGAAGGGGTTTTCAAGAAGAAGGCGGCGACATACTCTCCCACAATG
>CAYWAB010000117.1:0-223 GCA_964456105.1 uncultured Christiangramia sp.
ATTAAAAGTTTAGGGACTTCAGCCATATTTAAATCGAATAACTCTTTAGCTGTTAAAGTGTTTTTGGAGGCAATACTATCTGACATACGGAATCTTGATTTCTTTTTTTTTTTTTTGAGTTTTTGAATTCAGAATTTGTAGCTATGGCGGCATTCAAATTTTTCAATTTTTAGAAAAAATAAAAAATTTTTCCATTTTATTATTATATATAGTGACTGTAAAA
>CAYWAB010000117.1:233-9355 GCA_964456105.1 uncultured Christiangramia sp.
GGATACCCAAAGATAATTACCTTTTGTAAAAGACTGTAGAGCCGAAGAAAGGCTCGTTTGGTTCGAGCCCAACCTGAGGAGCGAAAAAAACCACTCAAATCGAGTGGTTTTTTTGTTTTTAAGCTCCCTGAAAAATGTCATAGATACTGATCTATCTTCTCAATTTTCTTTGGATCCAGGTCACTTTTATTTATATAGAATTCCCGGGTAATCGGGTTTTTCTTGGAAATGTCTTTACTTATTTTCCAAAGCAATGCTTTTCCGTTGATCACGCCACCTCCGGTGTAGATTAGCATATGACTGATGAATAGGTCCTTTTCTAAAGGCTGTACCTGTAGGGAGAACTGGGAAAATAAAGTACGATTCTGCTCATTGAATTCAGAAATCAAATAATTCTCTGTCTTATTTAACCTTCCTATACCTTCAAAATAGGTGTTATTAATCTTTAGTTTAATCTCCCCCAGTTCATTGGCCACTGAAAAAGATATGGGGATCAGGTAATCATTTTTATCCAGGTAGTAACCCAAATAATTTCCGGTCAAAAATTTAAGGATCTGTAACCTGTTGATGGATACTACAAGATCAGAATCCTTATGAGGCAGGATCCCTTCCACCATCATACGTTGGGAATATAGATAATGATGAAATATTGGGTTGATCCTGCTGCTTCTTACTTCGATATTTTGTGTCTCGGCATCTGGCACTTCTTCAAAGATCAGTTTCCCGATCACCGGCCTGTTGCTCCTTTCAAAACCACAATAGGCTCCCAAAAGTAGCGGTTTGTTGCTCATGTTGTTCCCGTAGAAAAGGTTAACAAAACATTCTTTATTTAAACTGGAATCTTCCTTATTAAAGTAGAACGAAAGCGCACTATCGCCGGTAGGGACGCATTTTCCATGGTATGCGTAAATGGTGGGTTCTTTATCCTTTTCCCAGTACAGGATCTCCCAGGTGGCCGATTTCATCTGGTAGATCGTGAATTTGGACTTTATATAATACCGCCTGTCCTCCACATAATAACCCACATAATACAAAACATTTTCATCCTGTCTTGAACCTTCTATGATCGCCTGCTCAACTTCCCTTACATCTGGGCTTATATACCCGGAGTTTTGTAAGTAATCATTATAATTCTTGTAACCGGCAGCAGATACCAGGATGGATAAATAATCCCGTCTTATTTTGATCTTGGCTTTATGGGTGTTATCTATTTCCCGCTTTTTATTGTATAAATATTTGCCATTGATCCACTTTCCGGTTCTCTCGGTGATAAAACTTTTAAGATTAGGTTTATCTTCCTCATAATTCCCGAAACCATATAATTGAAAAACGGTAAGGGTCTTTATTTCGATGGAATGATGTCGGGAAAAAAGAGCTAATAGTTCCTTATGTAAACCAAGAAAGAATTTATGGGAAAGCTCAATTCCTCTTATATTCATTTGATTCAAAACTGTTTATATACCAATATTAAGGTAATTCCAGTTAAATTCCTATAAGAATAATTAAATATTAAGATAACAGGAATAATTCCACTTAAACTAAAATCGAAATATATTCGGAACGAGTAATAAAAAGAATACTAACAAACATCTCGATTATGAAAAAATTATTATTAATCCTGGTCTTACTTTCCCAGCTAAGTTATGGCCAAAAGACAAAAGATATTGGTGGTGTTGTTCTGGATAAATCGGGGAACCCAGTTATTGGGGCTACTGTAATTTCGAACTCCGATAAAACTAATGGAGTGGTCACAGATTATGATGGCCAATTTGTAATATCTGTTTCTGAAGCCACCGAAAAATTAGAGGTTTCCTTTTTGGGTTTTAAAACCAAGGTAGTTCCTATTGAAGGGAATTATCTTACCGTAACCCTGGAAGAAGACCTTAATCAATTAGAAGGTATCACCGTTCAAGGTTTTGCATCCGTTGCCAGTAAGGCAAGGGTAAGAACCCAGGCGATTCAAAATTTGCCCGAAACTACTGTCGCTATAAATTCCCCCATTATTGAGGCCAGTGGGATCCAGGATATTCAAACTTTCACCTCACAGATCTCTAACGTTACTTTCACCCAGGCCCAGCAGCCCGGTGTTAACTTTTTAACCGTACGTGGAATCTCGCAGATTAGAAATGCGGAGTCACCGGTTGCCGTTGTCATAGATGGGATGACCCTCCCGGATGCTAGTGCCATGAACATGTCCCTCTACGACATAGAGCTGTTAGAGTTTGTGAAAGGACCTCAGGGTACACTTTACGGTAAAAATGCCATCGCAGGAGCGGTTAATATCATAACCAAAGACCCCACCAATGAGAACAAGACCAAAGTTTTGCTTTCAGCCGGTAATGGCGGTTTGTTCGGAGGAGGACTATCTACCTCCGGTGCTTTCGTAGATGATAAATTTTATTACAGTTTAACTGGTAGATATACTTCTTTTGATGGTTTAATAGACAATACATTCCTGAATCAAAAAGTTGATTTTTCTGATGAGTTCAATATAAGGGCAAAATTAAAATACAGGTTTAGTCCACGTTGGTCTGCCACATTCGTACAGGATAATTTCGACATACAGGCGGGAGGTAATTATTATGTGACCAAAACCGATATTTTTGATCCTACAATTCCGGTACTTGCAGACGACGATTACTCCAACGATCCGTTTGGAGATGTTCTGGGAGATTCAGATTTGTCCAATTCTTTAAGTAGTTTTAAAGTACAGGGATCACTGGAAAAAGTGAAATTCCAATCAGTAACTTCCTTTAATGCTACAAGAAGATATTATATAGGAGAGAATGATTATTCACAATATGCCTTTAGTAAGGTATCACAGCGGTCAGATTCAGATACCTTCAGCCAGGAGTTCAGGCTAACTTCTAATGCCAGTAACGAATCTAAACTCGGTTATACCTTCGGGACCTTATACCAGTATAGCCAGCGTTATTTGAATACCTCTACGTTCTTAAACAGAACCTATTATGAGGGAGGCTTTGTAGATGCTTCAGCGGAAAATGCAAATTACAGCACCGATCCCCTGGTTGGGAACGACGATGATAATACCATCGAAACCCTTGCCGGGTTCGGATTCCTGGACTATAGCTTAACGCCCAAGTTAACCTTATCTGCCGGTGTACGGGTAGACTACGACAGGCTGAAAAATGAATCCAGGATTTCTAATACAACTTTAGAAAACGATATTACCGTCTGGCAGCCTAAATTTTCAGTTGGATATCAGTTCACCGAGGATATACTCGCATATGCCAATTATGGGCGCGGTTACCGAAGTGGAGGATTTAACTCCGAGGCTACCGTAAAGTTCGATAAAACCTATGATCCCGAGTTCACTAACAATTATGAGATCGGGTTAAAGACCAGCTTTTTAAATAACAGGATCATTTTTAATAATGCTTTGTATTATATCGATTTTGAAAATCAGCAACAGTACACATTTATTCCGTTAACTCCTTCTGTTTTGGGGATATATAACTTCGAAGAATCTGTTATTCGGGGCTTCGAGACCGAGATCAAGTTCAAGGCGACCAACAATCTCGATTTCTTTGCGAGTATAGGTCTGAATGATGGGGAAATTAAAGAAGGCGTATATAACCGGTTAACCAATGCTGCAGCCTTCGACTATGAGTCTTTTGAGGAAGTAGATGTTAGTGGAAATACTTCTCCTTTTACCATAAAGAGTACTTTACAGGTTGGTATGAACGGTAACTATGATCTTAGCGATTCCACCAAGCTAGGTTTCTATTTCAATGTGGATCATCGTGGTACGCAGTATTGGGATCCTCTAGAAGAGTATAAGCAAGAGCCTTATACCCTGGTTAATGGAAGGGTAAATCTGAAATTCAACAATCTGGGTGTGAGTATTTGGGCGAATAACATCTTTGATACCAAGTTTAATACTGAGTTTTTCCCAACAGCTGAATTCGGATTCAATAATTTAAGATTCCCTAACACGCCTACTACAGCCGGGATAGACCTAACCTATAATTTCTAGGAGATAAAAAACGCGAATGTCGTTCTTTAAATGCCTTTCAATATTTTGAACAGGTATAGGCAAAAACTGCCTTAACTGAAAATAACTAAACAATAATATTATGAAAATTAATAGTGAAATAGTTCGGTTCCACGAGACCGGAGAGCTGGATGTTCTGGAAATTGAAAAAGTAGAGTTGGAAGATCCGGTAGACGACGAAGTCCTTTTTAAAGTAGATGCCTTTGCGCTTAACAGGGCAGATGTGCTGCATTACCAGGGATATCATACCACCATCCCAGAGTTTCCTGCCAGGATCGGTTCTGAAGCTACTGGCGAGGTCATAAAGGTTGGAAAGAACGTAACCGATTATAAGGTGGGTGACCGGGTAACCTCAATCCCCTTTAATACTGCTAAATATGGCGTGCAGGGCAAACATGCAATCGTACCCCAGGATTATTTGTCACTGGCTCCCGAAAATTTAACGGTGGAGGAAGCTTGCTCAATATGGATGCAATATTCCACTGCCTACTTTGCCCTCTTTCACGTAGGCAATGTTAAAAAAGGAGATAAGATTTTTATCCCTGCAGTTTCCAGTTCAGCCGGATATGGATGTTTCGAATTGGCTAAGGAAGTGGGGGGCACGGTAATTGGTTCCACAAGGACCAGTGAAAAGAAGGAAGAACTTAAAAAACTTGGGCTGGATCATCTCATTATCTCTAATGAAGAGCCTGTGGGCGAAAGACTCATGGAGCTAACTAATGGCGAGGGTGTAAGTTTTGTTTACGATCCAATAGCCGGAAAATTCTGTGAAGAGTATTTAGATTCCCTGTCAAGAGGAGCAGTAATAATCATTTACGGCTTATTGGATCCGAATCCTACCCTTTTCCCATTGGTTCCTTTGATCAGGAAAAAAGCCACCATGGATGCCTATTCACAATTTAACCATGTCGAGGACCTGGACAAACTGAAGGAGTGCAAGGCATATGTGTTAGAAAGGATCAAGAAAGGTACTTTAAAGCCAATCGTAAGCAAGGTGTTCGATTTTAAGGACTATAAGAAGGCTTATGAATATATGCTTTCCAATAAGCAGATAGGAAAAATTGTAGTAAAAGTAAATAACCACTAAGATATGCGAGTCGCAACAGATATAGGAGGAACCTTTACAGATCTTGTTTTTTTCGATTATGATAAAAAAAATAAGGAGGTAAAGCAGGTTAAGGTGTCAAAGTCGAGTACTACTCCGGGGGAATTTGAAAAAGGAATTCTCAACGCTATTGATAAAATAGATCTGGACCTGGGTACGATAGAGTTTTTCGCACATGGAACTACCGTAGTGATCAACGCCATAACAGAACGGAAAGGATCTAAAACCGCATTGATCACCACAAAAGGATTTAGGGATGTTCTCGAAATAGCAAGAGGGACTAGACCAGATCTATATAATTTTAACTTTAAAAAGGAAGAACCGTTCGTTGAGCGCTATTTAAGACGGGAAGTAAAGGAAAGGATTAACTATCTGGGAGAAATCATAGATCCCCTGGATGAGACCAGTATCGATAAGCACATCCAGGATTTTCAAAAAGAAGGGGTAGAAGCCATAGCCATCTGTCTTTTACACGGGTATAAAAATCCCGCTCATGAAAGGAAACTGGCCGAATACATTAGAAAAAAATATCCCGAATTTGAGGTGATCACCTCCCACGAGGTAACCCGGGAATGGAGAGAATATGAGAGGACGAGTTCTACGGTACTTTCCGCCTATGTAAAACCAATCGCTTCAAAATACCTTAATAATCTAACCAAACATTTACAAAATTTAGGTTATAAGAATAACCTGTACATCATGCAGTCCAATGGAGGGATAACCACAGTGGATGATGTAAAGGCCAACCCGATTACCCTGATAGAGTCGGGACCCGCCAGCGGAATGTTGGGAGCCGTGGTATTGGGAAGGACCATTGGGAAGAAGAATTTGTTGGTATTGGATATAGGGGGGACTACGGCAAAATGTTCGTTGATAGAGAATGGGGTTCCTAAAATCGTAACTACCTATAATATTGAAAAGACCAAAACCCAGGCCGGTTTTCCAATACTTACCCCGGTTATAAATATCGTGGAGATAGGTAACGGGGGAGGAAGTATTGCCTGGCTGGATGAAGGGGGCAAAATGCGAGTTGGCCCTAAAAGTGCAGGGGCCAATCCTGGCCCATCCTCTTATGGGAAAGGAGGAGATAATTTCACTACTACAGATGCCAATGTGGTATGTAACAGGATTCACAAAGATTATTTCCTGGGCGGAGAGCTAAAACCCGATTTTGATAATATAGGGAGAGCTGCTAAGCCCTTGTGTGATGACCTGGAAATGGACCTGCAAGAGGTGGCTAGAGGCGTAATACGTGTTGCTAATTCCAATATGGTGAACGCCCTCAAAAGTGTTTCTGTTAATAAGGGATACGATCCAAGGGATTTTTCTTTGGTAGTAATAGGTGGAGGTGGCCCAATGCACGGAGCTTACCTAGCCGAGGAACTTCAAATGCCCGAAGTGATCGTCCCTCTTAATGCAGGTGTCTTTTCCGCATTTGGAATGTTGATGTCAGATTTAAGAAGGGATTATATACGTACTGATGTCATCACCCTCAATCAAGGAAACTTTCCTGCCTTAAAAGGAGTTTTTGAGGAGATGAAAAAGGAAGCTGTGAAGGCCTACGAAAGGGATAACTACCAGGCAGAGAATATTAGTTTTGAATACTACCTGGATCTTCGTTACAACGGCCAGGAACATTCTGTAAAACTGGGATTGTCCAATCTGGAAGATCTGAACATGGATGAGATCGAAAGGGATTTCCATTTACTCCACAAGAAACGATACGCCTTCAGCCTGGCCAATACGGCGATCGAGATCGTTAATTATCACCTGGTTGCTGAGGTGATCGTGAATAAGCCGGTTATTGGAAAGGTCGAGTCAAGGGGCATTTCGTTAGAGGATGCGCTAATCGACGAGCAGGAAGTAGATTTTGATGTTGCAGGTATCCATTCAAGCAGGTTTTTCGATCGGGAGAAATTAGAGCCCGGTATGAGAACGGATGGTCCCGCGATCATCGTGGAAACCTCTACCTCCACAGTTGTACCACCCAATCATGAATTTAGAATTGATGAATATGCGAATATAATCATCAGCAAAAAATAGTAATTATGAGTTTAAATAAGTTTACATCAGATATCATTCAGGACTCTTTGATCTCTATTGGAGAGGCAATGTTCGAGACCATCCAGAGAACCAGCATGAGTCCCATAATTTATGAAGCTTTAGATTATGCGGTGGGAATCACAGACGGTGAGGGAAGATTACTAGCTCAGGGGAATGGAGTTATTACCTTCCTGGCGGCGATGAGCCTGGTGGTGGAAGAAACGCTGGAAAATTTTGGAGAAGATAATCCATTGAAGGAAGGAGACGTGGTAATTGCCAACACCCCTTATGTGGGAGGGGGAACTCATTTGTCTGATATCGCGATAATAACCCCAATTTTCTACAAAGGCGAGCGAGTGGCTTTTACAGTGAATAAATCTCACTGGACAGATATTGGTGGGACCAATCCCGGTTCTGTTTCTACCGAATCCACTGAAATTTATCAGGAAGGATTGCATTTTCCTTTTATAAAAATCAAGGAGGAAGGGAAATTAAACGAAGCTGTGATCCAAATGATTAAGGCCAATGTGAGACTCCCTAAAAGTACACTAGGAGATCTATTCTCCGGGATCGCTGCAAACGAAGTGGGGGCCGAACGCATCCTGAAGCTTATAGATAAATATGGCCTGGATGCCTATAAACAGGCTGCCAAAGAATTCATGGATTACGGGGAGCGCATTAGCTTGAAAGAATTAAGGAAAATTCCTAATGGAGTATATGAAAATACGGGCTGGATAGAAAATGATGGTTTTGGAAATGGTCCCTTTCCTTTAAAATTGAAAATAACGATCTCAGATGAGAACATGACCTGTGATTTTACCGGTTCCCATGAGCAATTGAAAGGGCCTTTAAATCTTTCACGAACAGGATTGGAAACTGCCGTTAGGGCGGCATTCAAGTCTATTACTACACCTACCCTGCCCGCGAATAATGGTTCGTTTAAACATGTAAAATTGATTTGCCCTGAAAATACTGTCGTAAGTGCAAGTTCCCCGGCCCCAATTTCGGTTTATTATGAAGTGTTCCTGGCGGCTATAGACCTGCTCTTAAAGACCCTTGGGCCCGTAGTGCCCGATAAGTTGCCGGCAGGACACTTTAGATCTGTTTGTGTTACTTACATTTCAGGAATCCATCCGGTAACCAAGGAGTTCTATGTACAGGCCGAACCACTGTCTGGCGGATGGGGAGCCTGTGCTTTCCATGATGGTAATAAAGGGCAATTTTCCTATGCGCATGGCGAATCTTATAATATACCTGCAGAAACCCGGGAAAGAAAATACGGCGTTGTAGTGGAAGAATATTCATTCCATAACGAAGGTGGTGGATATGGTGAGTTCCAGGGAGGTAATGGTCAATACCTGACTTTTAAGGTTTTATCTGAAGAGGCATTTCTAACAGGCGCTTTTTTAGGATACTCCATTCCAACCTGGGGATTGAAGGGTGGTAAAGAAGGAAGTTATAATTATTTCACGGTTATCAGGACAGATGGAACTGAAGAAAGATACGATGTGGTTACCAATGTGAAATTAAAGAAAGGTGATCGGGTTAAACTGGTAACTGCAACCGGAGGAGGTTATGGAGATCCAAAAAACAGACCGGTAGAAAAGATCAGGAACGATATAAAAAATGGATTTATAACAGAGGAACAGGCTAAGCAGCATTATCCTGAACAGTTAAACGCGTAATTCAATTTTTTAAAATGGAGATCAAAAAATTAAGCTTTCCTAAAGAAGAATATCTAAAGCGGATAATCGAAAGACAGGAAAGCGGTCTGGCTATCGAGTGCGGCTCGGTGATCTTACAAAAAGGTCAGGAGCTTCCTTTTAAGACGCTGGATTTTCATGAAATAGCCTATTTAATTTCCGGGAAATTGAAAGTATCTACAAAATCGGGAGAAGAGGGAGTCATGGAGCCTGGGGATCTGGTTTATCTTAACAAGGACGAAATACGAAAAACGCT
>CAYWAB010000118.1:0-9266 GCA_964456105.1 uncultured Christiangramia sp.
GGCATAGTGCAATATCATTTAAATTAATACTTAATTCTTTGGAATTCCCCTAAACAGGGGAATCAATTATTTTACTTCCACGTTAGATTTTACTCCTTCAACAAAGATCTTTGCAGGTTTGAATGCTGGAATGTTGTGCGCAGGAATTTTAATGGTAGTGTTCTTAGAAATGTTTCTTCCGGTTTTTTCAGCTCTAGTTTTTACTACAAAACTTCCAAAACCACGTAGGTAAACGTTATCTCCACTTTCAAGAGAAGTTTTTACTTCTTCCATGAAAGATTCAATAGTAGCCTGAACGTCTCCTTTTTCCATTCCTAATTTTTCTGAAATGTTTGCTACGATATCTGCTTTCGTCATTTTCGTGCTATTTAAATTTTAATAAATTGGGGTTTCTATTTTTCAAGGGGGCAAATATAAGAATTAAATCTTCAATATTTCAAACCTAATCTACTAATAATAACGTAATAAACCTTTATTATTGCAGATCTTCACTCTTAATTATGGAATTTTCCAAAATACTGAAATCTTGGTACTTAAATAACAAGCGCTCCCTGCCATGGCGGGAATCGCGGGAACCATACCATATCTGGCTTAGTGAGATCATGCTTCAGCAAACCCGTGTGGAGCAGGGATTGCCTTATTATGAAAAATTTATAGAGGCTCATCCCACGGTCTTTGATCTTGCCAATGCCCCCTTGGATGAGATTTTGAAACTTTGGCAGGGTTTGGGTTATTATTCCAGGGCAAGGAACCTTCATTATACAGCAAATTATATTGTAAATGAGCTCAATGGAAAATTTCCAAATAACTATAAGGATCTAAAAGAACTTAAAGGTGTTGGAGATTATACTGCGAGTGCCATTGCCTCTATTTGTTATGGAGAGCCTGTAGCAGTGGTAGACGGCAATGTTTACCGCGTCCTATCCCGGATCTTTGGAATTGATACTCCTATTAATTCTTCTGAGGGTTTCAAGGAATTTAAATTGCTTGCAGCGGAACTTATGGATGAAGAAGATCCTTCAACCTTTAATCAGGCATTAATGGAGTTCGGCGCTCTCCAATGTAAGCCAAAAAGTCCTGACTGCCTGGTTTGTCCTTTTAATGGTAAGTGTATCGCATTAAGAGATGGTAGGATAAATGAATTGCCGGTTAAATTGAAAAAGACCAAAGTTCGCAAAAGGTATTTCAATTACCTTGTATTCGAAGGGAACAGGACTTTACTGGAACAGAGAACAGGTAAAGGTATCTGGCAAGGACTCTATCAGTTTCCCCTGTTGGAAACCGATAGGCCGGCTGGAGTAAAAATGATTGCTGAAAAACCTGTATTTAAGGAACTGGTAAATGGCAGTAGTTTTACTATAAAGCTATTTAATGAAAAAATGATTGTTCACAAGCTCTCGCATCAGCATTTATATACCCGTTTCTGGATGATAGATCTTCAAAAAGAACTGGAAAATGGTGTTTCCCTGGAGAAATTAAGTGAATATCCTGTGCCGGTTCTTATCGAAAATTTTCTGAATGAATATCTATCAGATAACCTTAAATGAATTCTTGTTTATATCTTTGGATTTTATTTAGGAGAAAAGGCGGGAATTTTTTATTATTTTAGGACAAATAAGTTTACAAAAATCGCTTTTTCAGTATTAAAAATTTAGAATAAAATGACAGGTACACTTAATAAAGTAATGTTGATTGGGCATACCGGAGATGATGTAAAGATGCATTATTTTGAGGGAGGAAATTCAATAGGTCGTTTTCCTTTGGCTACCAATGAAAGTTATACAAATCGTAATACTGGCGAAAGGGTTACGAATACAGAATGGCATAATGTCGTTGTGCGAAACAAGGCAGCAGAGATCTGTGAAAAATATCTGAAAAAAGGAGATAGAGTCTATATTGAAGGTCGAATTAAGACCCGTAAATGGCAGGATGATCAGGGAAATGAGCGGTATCAGACAGAGATTCACTGTACAGATTTCACCTTTCTTACTCCAAAAAATGAGTCTGGAGCTGAGCAATCGGGAAATCCACAACCTACAGCTACTACATCAAAACCTAAGAAAGAAAACTATACAAGCAAGAATGAATCCTACACTAAGGATGAAGAAGAGGATGATTTACCATTCTAAGTTTAATTAAAATTTTTGCCTTTGGATTCGGAACCTCCCAGTTTGCTTTTATTTTGGGCTACAATGGGGATCACCCAAATTATAAGCCTGATATTTTTACTATTATTACTGCTATGCTCCGCCCTAATTTCGGGGGCAGAAGTGGCTTTCTTTTCTCTTACTCCAGCTAATTTTATTTCTGAGGATGGTAAAAGGACTAAGACTCAGAACATTGTTATTAGCCTTCTTGAGAAGCCTAAAAAGCTTTTGGCTACAATCCTAGTAGCCAATAATTTTATCAATATTGCTATAGTCCTGCTTTTTGATCAATTGGCTGATGATCTCTTCGGGAATCTCAATACTATATATTTTGGAATAGATCTACGTTTTGTCTTCGAGGTAGGTTTTGTCACCTTTTTAATTTTGCTTTTTGGAGAGATACTTCCTAAGGTTTATGCCAGCAGGAATAAAGTTCAGTTTTCCAATTTCATGGCCTATCCAATCAATTTTCTGGATAGTCTGTTCTCTCCGCTTAGTACACCGATGCGCGCTGTAACCCTTTATTTCCACGAAAAACTAGGACGAAAAAGATCATTCATAAGTATAGATCATTTGTCACAGGCATTGGAACTCACAAGTGAGGAGGATACCACCAGGGAAGAACAAAAGATCTTGCAAGGGATAGTTAGTTTTGGAAATACAGATACCAAACAGGTAATGCGGCCAAGAATGGATATTTTCGCTTTAAACCAGGATAGTCCTTATGCTGAAATAATTCCGGAGATTATTGAAAATGGTTATTCGAGGATTCCTGTATTTCGTGAGAACATAGACAACGTTACCGGAATCCTTTACATAAAGGATCTTTTACCCTATCTGAATAAAAAGGAATTTGATTGGGTTAGCTTAATAAGGGAACCTTATTTTGTTCCTGAGAACAAGAAGCTGGATGATCTTTTAAACGAGTTCAAGGATAAGAAGAACCATCTTGCTATCGTTGTGGATGAATATGGAGGTACCAGTGGACTCATTTCCCTGGAGGATATCATCGAGGAAATAGTGGGGGATATTAGCGATGAATTTGATGATGAAGACCTGATTTATTCTAAGCTGGATGAGAATAATATTGTATTCGAAGGTAAAACCCCATTAAAGGATTTTTATAAAATCGCTAAGATCGAAGATTCTGAGGTTTTTGAGGAACAAAAGGGAGAAGCAGATACTCTTGCCGGATTCCTGCTGGAGATTTCCGGAGGTTTCCCAAAAAAGAACGACGTCATCACGTTCTTAAATTATAGTTTCAAGGTAGAAGTGATTGACAATAAGAGGATCAAGCAGATCAAATTCAGTATAGTGCCCGGGCATGAATAGACCTATAATTATCATATTACTATTCGTTTTCATTTTGATTTCATGTAAGGACGATCCCAGGCCAAAACCAAAAGGATTTCTTGCCCTGGAATATCCTGAAGCCAAATATGAACGAGTTGATATTGGATGTCCTTATACTTTTGAAAAGAACGAACTTGCCACTATAAGTCCGTCCCAGAACCGGATTCCGTGTTGGATAAATCTTGATTATGATCTTTTGAACGGCTCTATTTTCATCACTTATCAACCGGTTAGAAATAATCTTGATTCACTTTTAACTGATGCTCAAAAATTGCCTTTGCAGCATACAATTAAAGCAGATGTTATAGAAGGTGATATCTACACCAACGAATTCAATGATACCTACGGGATGTTCTACGAAGTAGGAGGAGACGCGGCATCGCAGGCCCAATTCTATTTAACAGATAGTACAGAGCATTTTATAACGGGTTCAGTTTACTTCAATACTCTTCCAAACTATGATTCCCTTGTTCCTGCTGCAGCTTATTTAAAGAATGATATAAGGCATCTAATGGAAAGTCTAAAATGGAAGAATTAGAGTGCCGACTCCTTTTAAAATCACTCGGCAGAGAACTTAAATGTATTTTCGCAACGGTATTTTAAAGTCCTGAAATTTGAAAAATCTTAAATGGATTTACCTTGTCATTCTTTCCATAGTATGGGGTAGCTCCTTTATCCTTATAAAAAAGTCCCTTGTTGGCTTATCTGCAATGCAGGTTGGATCTTTAAGGATCATATTTGCAGCCATATTCCTAATGGTTTTTGGATTTAATAGTCTGAGGAAATTGGGTGTAAGGCAATGGAAGTGGGTCATGATCTCTGGTTTTCTGGGGTCTTTTTTCCCTGTTTACCTTTTTGCATACGCTGAAACAGAGATCGATAGCGCTGTCGCTTCAATTCTTAATGCTACTACACCATTATTAACCCTGATTTTTGGAGCGATTTTCTTCAGATCCATATTTACCCAAAACAAGGTGATCGGAGTGATTGTCGGGCTTCTTGGGACAGTGGGCTTGATCTTAAGTGGAGCCAGCATAAATCCGGACCAAAATTATTTGTATTCATTTTTGGTGATCCTTGCTGCAACATGTTATGCTATAAATGTGAATATTCTTAAAACCAGGATGAGTGATATAAAACCGCTGGGGATTGCTGCTGGGAATTTTACGATCCTTCTGGTTCCTGCTGTAATCATATTGGCTTATTCAGGTTTTTTCGAAATGGAAAAATTGAATCCTGAATTCAACTTATCGCTTCTATATGTTGGTCTCTTGGGAATTATAGGAACTGGAATAGCCATGATCATCTTTAATAAACTTGTGCAGATCTCAGATCCTGTTTTTACAACCTCGGTAACCTATACCATTCCGGTAGTGGCAATGGGATGGGGGATGCTCGATGGAGAAATTTTAAGTTTCTGGCAGATCGTTGCAGCATTAACCATCTTGATAGGAGTCTTTATTGTGAACAGATCAAAAGATCTATTGTCCAAATACAGAAAACAGGCAGTATAAAAAAAGCCCTGCTAATGCAGGGCTTGATTATTTGTAAGTTAAAATAATTATTCTGTAACGAAATCTTCTTCAGATACTCCTTCGTTTATTAGGATCTCAGAAACATTGAATTCGAATGATTGTGGTCCCATACTTATTGATATTGTAAAAGGAAATTTAATTCCATCTACTTCTTGGTAATTGCTGTATGTAGTAGGAACGGTTGTAGTTCTTCCTCCCTGATTAGCAGTTTTGATATTCTTCAATTTCAAACCGCTTTCAACAGAATAGAGGTTTTTGGTGGTTTCATCAACCTCTACAACATATGCATCTTCTCCATTTACGCTTTCGATGCCTACAACTTTAGCATCACCAACCTTTAATTCTGGAAAAGGATCAGCTTCTGCTTTGGCAGCTGCTATCTGATCTTCTGTATATGGTATTTTTTGTCCCTGTGCTATGATAAATCCTGCTTTACCATCAAAAACCTGCCTGCTCATAATATTTCCGCTTACAGAAACGGTCTGGTTCATCTTACCGTCATCGGTTTTTTTCATTTCCATATTTAAAACCATACCCTGAACTTCAGCCTGGGCGACCATAACGATGCTTTCTACGTCCTCTAATGCATCTCTGCCTCCAATAGCTTCAATATAATCTGCATAAACCTTTTCAGCAGTTACTGAATCGTCAACTTTTTTCTCTTCAGGCTTTTCAATCTCTTCCCCAAGTTTATTATAATATTTCACTGGAATTGGTTTTCCATTGAATTCAATTTTTTGAAGATTTTCGCTGATTTCTGAAGCTTTACCTGCAACTACGATTCTCATATTATCAGTTTGATAATATTTGTTAGCTACGCGTTGAACATCTTCAGCAGTAACAGCATTGATCTTAGTTAGGAAATTTTCATAAAAATCCTTTGGCAGGTCGTTGGTTTTCACATTTAATGCATAGCTGGCTATAGTTGACGGACTTTCTAATCTCAGTACAAAATCCCCTGCAAACTTGCTTTTGGCATTTTCCAGCATTTCAGCATCTACCAGTTCGGTTCTGATCCTTTTGATCTCTTTAAGAGACTCTACGATCGCGCTATCTGTAACAGCATTTCTTACACTAGCCTGTGCAACGAACCTTGAGGCATACTTATCAGCACCTGTGCTTGATCTTGCTCCATAAGTATATCCTTTATCCTCTCTAAGATTCATGTTTAGGTAACTTCCAAAGCTACCGCCCAGGATCTGGTTCGCAACTAAAACAGGGAAATAATCTTCATCCGACATTTTAAGATCAATGGTATTCTGAATCCTTAATTCGCTTTGTACCGCATTTGGCATGTCTATCAGATTGATCTGAGTTTCATCGACATTTGTAACCTCTGGTAATGCTTTAGTTGCCGGTGCTCCCTTGGCCCAGCTTCCAAAATTCTTCTTAGCTAATTTCTTAACTTCAGAAGTTTCTACATCTCCAACTACCACTAGGTATGCATTAGCAGGCTTAAAGTAATTGTTGTAAAAATCCTGGACATCCTGTAAAGTAACTTTCTCTGTGTTCTCTACGGTTGCAAATTCTCCATATGGATGGTCCGCCCCATATGCTAAGGCAGCACTTACTCGGCTAGCTATAGATCCTACATCATTGTTGATGGATTTGAGTCCTTCAATTTGCTTAGTTTTTTCAGCATCAAACTCTTCCTGTTTGAATTTAGGTCTCAAAGCGCCTGCAGCCATAAGCTCCATCACCCTTGGAAAGAATTTTGAAAGGGAACTCGCATAAGCACTTTCAGAACCAAAACTAATATTCGCTCCAAGGAAATCGATTTCCTCGTTGAATTCATCCTTTGAAATGTTCTCTGTTCCGGTTCCAAGTAGAGCAGAGACAAGTGCGGCGGTAGCTGGTTTTTCTTCTGCATGTGGAGTGTTGTCTATGATCAAGGAAGCAGAAACTCTAGGGAGTTTATGATTTTCAACCACTAAAACCTTTAGACCATTATCTAAAGTGAATTCGTCTGGCTGGCCTAAATTGATTTTCGGAGCAGGACCAGGTTCTGGCTGCTTAGATCTGTCTACCTGTGCAAAAGACACTGTGGTCAAAAAACAGGCAATGAATACTGTAATAATATTTAATTTCATTCTTTTAATATTTTATGTTATTCCTTAGCGCTTTCAGGTAAGTAGTCTAATTCTAACCTTTGATTTTTATTAAGGTATTCGTTCGCCACTCTTTTAATATCTTCTCTAGTAATATTTCTGTAGATTTCGATCTCTTCATTGATGAGATCAGTATCATCATATAGTACGCTGTAGGTCGCAAGTGAAGAGGCGATTCCCTGTATACTGCTATTTGAGTTTACAAATCTGTTCTCAAATTTATTCTGAAGTTTTTGGTATTCTTTTTCAGAAATAAGCTCGTTTTGAAGTTTCTCTATTTCTTCATCCATAGATGCAGCCAGCGTGTCGAGCGGAGTGTCACCCAGAGCAAGTGCTCCCATCACATAGGTTCCGTAGTCCTCCATCGATCTTGGAAAAGCAAGCACCTGTAGAGCGGTTTTCTCCTCATCAACCATTTTCTTGTACATTCTTGAGCTTTTCCCATCTGTTAGAATAGAAGATATCATATCAAGAATATATGCGTCTCTATCCACCATTGAAGGTGTGCGATACACGAATAATTTAGCCGGAATCTGAATATTGCTGTCATATTCCGTTGCGGTAATTGTTTCTGTTATTGGCTCTTCTTCAATGTCTACTCTGTCAACTTCATTTCCTGCAGGAATCCCGCTGAAATATTTCGAGATCATTTTTTTTGTTTCCTTAATATCGATATCTCCTGCTACAACAAGTGTAGCATTGGTAGCGCCGTAGTATTTATCGAAGAAAGCTTTGAACTCTTCAAGCTCAGCAGCATCAAGGTCCTCCATTGTTCCGATAACAGAATTCTTATAAGGATGTTCGTCAAATACATACTTGTTTATACCAGTAGCGTAAATGATTTTACCGTAAGGAGCGTTGTCTATCCTTGATCGTTTTTCTTCTTTAACTACCTCGTTTTGGGTCTCAACCCCAATTTCATTGATTACCGGATGAAGCATTCGTTCAGATTCCATCCATAATCCCAATTCCAGATTATTAGACGGGAAAGTCTCATAATAATAGGTTCTGTCCTGAGTGGTGTTGGCATTGTTGCTTCCTCCATTGGCAGCAACGATATCGAACCATTTGCCACGTTCGATATTTTTAGTTCCTTCAAATAGAAGGTGTTCAAAGAAGTGTGCAAAGCCAGATCTTCCTGGTTCCTCATCTTTCGCGCCTACGTGGTACATGACGCCTACAGTCACTACCGGAGCTGTATTGTCCTGGTGTAAAATTACATGGAGACCATTATCGAGGTCATATTCGGTAAATTCTACTTCCTGGGAAATTCCCCTTAATCCCAGGAAAAGTAAGCAGGTGATTAGTGATAATTTTTTAAACATTTTTTTAAGTGGTTTTTTTCGTTACATTTCTATTAGTATAGTATATCGAAAATTAGTTACATTTTTAAAACTATTATTGCTTTTAAAATTTGAATTTGTTAAAATTAACAAGGCCTTAAGGCAATAACAGCTACATTTTTTAGAAATTTACTTGAAAAACTATCCATTTATGAGAAATATTAAAATTCCAATTCTATACGGTTTCATCATTGCAGCATTTCTAATTGGCTATTTTCTATTATTGTCATTGTTCGGGTTGCATATAAATCCTCTATACAGTGTCTTTAATGGTGTAATAATGGGAGTTGGTCTTTGGTTTGCTTTAAAAGCCTACCGAAATAGTAAAGGGAATAAATTTAAATATCAGAAAGGCTTCTCTCTTATATTTCTCACCGGGATCAATGCGACTATAGTTTTTGTGATTTTTTTCGGCCTTTATGCAACCGAGCTGAATCCAGGTTTTCTGGACCAGTTGATAAATATGTGGGCTACCTTCTATAATACCAATATAGGGATCGTATTATTCACCATCGCCTTAATGGGTTTTTCTACGAGTATAGTCCTTGCTTTGGCGTATATGCAGCTTTTCAAGGACTCCTGGAATACAAAAAAAGCCAAAAAGCACACCTATTAAGGATTCTGAAAAATTAAAAAACCTTTGTCAATTAATTAATTAGAAGTATATTTGCACCCGCTTGCGTGAAAACGCGGCCTTTGATATTTTAAAAAATTAATTAATATTTCGCTATGTACGCAATTGTAGAGATAGCAGGGCAGCAATTTAAAGTTGCAAAAGAC
>CAYWAB010000119.1:0-7302 GCA_964456105.1 uncultured Christiangramia sp.
TTAAACCGAATAAATTTGGTTTTGACACCAATAAATATTTTGGCACCTACCAGGCGAAAAATCATGTTGACAGTGTAATTGGACCTGAGGATATTTTTATTGAGAATGTTAACGACCAAAATACCTTTGAAATCAATCTGGAAGTGCTTAAACAGTTAATTGAGTTTTGTAAGTCTAAGAATATTGGTCTGTTAATTTACAATCCCCCAAATCATTACAAATATAATCGCCTGAAGGATCCTTTGATTGTTTCTCAACGCGACCAGGTCATTAATGAATTAAAGGATAAATATTCCTGGATAAAATATTACAAACAGGAAGGAAACACATCCTATGGTGCAATTTACTTTTATAATGCGAACCATTTAAATCCGGATGGCGCACGAAAAGCGACAAAGGATTTAAACCGGTTCATTAAAGAAAATTTTTTTGTCAATTAATGGAGTTAATTGTATCGTGAACAAGCTTAATATGGTCGTACAAACCAAAATTAGCTGAAGCCAATTTTTTAGAGGAATCGCTAAGTTCCTGATATTTCTCTTTTGAAATATTTCGATTTATATCTTCTAAAATTGCCTGAAGTTCCACTTCGCTGCGAAACATCCATCCATTCCTGTCCACCTCAATCAGTTCCGGTAAGGCACCTGAACTTCTGGCAATAACCGGAACACCCGCATGATTAGCTTCCACTACAACTCTTCCGAAGGCCTCATTTTTTGAATTGATAATAAGAAAATCCATATCTCCATAAACTTTTTCTCTTGAGGTAAATTCATGGTAATGTAAATTGGGTATCCCCTGAGCACTAATCTTTTCTATCATAGTCCTATCCCCTCCTCCATAAACATGCAGTTCATGTTTAAAATCAGATTTCTCATTCAGGATTTTTTTAAATACACTAATCACCTGGAAGGGATTTTTTTGATGATTTATTCTACCAACGATTCCAAAACGTATTTTATTTGGATTAAATGATTTAGAAAGCTGTAAAAATTCGGATCTACACACAGCATTTTTAACATTGAGGGAAGGTACCGATCCAAAGTAATTTTGATAATAATCCTGTAAAAACCCAGAAGAATAAAAATGAATTTTAGCTCTGTTGTAATATTTTATAAATTCCTTAACAGAATCTAAATAATAGCCCGTAATCGGATCTTCGACGGTTTCCCGGTGGTGCCAAACGAATTTAATTCCAAAGTGATGAGCCATGTAAGCCCCCATTGGAGAAAGTGAAGAGTTTACGTAAATAAGATCAGGATTAAAAGATTCGATTAATCGAATGTGCTTCTTTTTAGACAAACTGTTTAGAAGCCGTTTTTGCCATTTGTTTTTCAGTAACCACAATTTTCCAGAAATTTCGTGACTTTTACTCCAGGAATCAGCTAGATTCTTGTTATAAAACCAATTATAATGAGGTATAACCTCATAATCAATATTTAAACTTTCTAATTCTTCTTCAACAGGCCCATTGGCAGGAATTACCAATTTAGCCTGAATATGTTCGTCAAAGTTTTTAAGTGCTTGAATCATTTCTGCCAGAGACCTGTTTGCTCCATAAGAGGTAGAGGAATGAGCATAAAACAAAATCTTCATAGAATGGGCTGGCTTTTAAGACTAAATCTCAAAAATATTGATTATAAAATTAAGATTTGTTTGAAAACAGTTTTTTATATGATCTGAGCTTTCAAAAACTAATAATTACCTTTGCCCAAATTTAATATCTATGCTAATTATTGGGATTGCCGGTGGCACTGGCAGCGGGAAAACTACAGTGGTAAATCAGATCATCGACGAATTAAAACATGAAGAAGTTGATGTGATTTCCCAGGACTCCTATTACCAGGACACTTCTCATCTGAGTTTTGAGGATCGTAAAAAGATCAATTTTGACCATCCTAAATCCATAGATTTTGATCTGCTGGCTGAACACCTGAAGGAACTTAAGAGCGGTAAATCCATTAAGCAACCTATCTATTCGTTTAAAGATCATAACAGAACTGGAGAAACTATCGAAATTCAACCCAGAAAAGTTATAATCGTTGAAGGTATTCTAATTCTTACTCATCCAGATATTCGTGAGCTTTTTGACATAAAGATCTATGTCCATGCCGATAGTGATGAAAGACTAATTAGGAGATTGAAAAGGGATATTGCTGAAAGAGGACGTGACCTTGAAGAGGTATTGTGGAGATATCAAACAACCCTAAAACCTATGCACCAGCAATTTATAGAACCTACCAAGGAATTTGCAGATATTATCATTCCAACTAATAGATACAACACTGTAGCTGTTGATATCGTTCAAACTATTATCAAAGATCGATTAACCTAATTTTGTATCTTTAAAACATATGAAATTTAAAGACCTGCGAAAAAAAACATGGTTCAGATTCATCAGTAATAAATATGTACTGATAAGTCTTGTTTTTTCCGGATGGATGATATTTCTTGATACAAACTCGTGGTTTATCCATCATGAGCTTGATCAGGAGCTTCAGGAATTGCGGGACAATAAAAAGTATTATCAAAACGAAATTGCGAAAGATAAAGCTGTTATCAAAAAGCTTCAGGACTCTGTTGAATTGGAAAAGTTCGCCAGACAAAAATATTACATGAAGCGGGCTGATGAGGATATATATATCATAGAATATGATACGGTAAACTAAACCTTAAAAATTTCTTTCCAACCAAAAACCAAAAAGATAATGAAGCAATTGTTATTTCAGGACTTTGAAGAAGTTACTGCAAAACAATGGAAACAAAAGATCCAGGCCGATCTAAAGGGAGCTGATTATAATGAAAAGCTGGTTACCAAAACCATTCATGGAATAGATATTAAACCCTTTTATACTTCTGAGGACGTTAAGGAGCCTTTAAAGGTAACTAATCCTGCCAGCTGGAATATCTGCGAGCAGATTTATGTAAATTCTGCAAAAGAAGCTAATCACAAAGTAAAAGAGAAATTAAGTAAGGGTTCGGAAGCCATCTGGTTCATTTTGCCATCTCCCGATATTAATATCCTTTCCCTGTTCGAAGATATAAATGAGAAAGTTGTTATTTATCTTCAGTTTCAATTTCTCGATTCAGACTTCGTAAGCAAACTAGACTCTTTCCTTGAAGGAAAATCCTTAAAGATATTTTTACAAACAGATATTATAGGAAAACTAGCCAGAACAGGAAACTGGTTCAAAAACTTAAAAGACGATCACTTTCAATTTGAAAATATAATTCAGAATTCCAAGAATTTTGAATCAGTGATAAACGTAAATTCATCTCTTTACCAAAATTCCGGGGCAAATATTCCACAACAACTGGCCTATTCAATTGCGCATCTAACGGAATATTTAAATCACCTGAACGGATTAGATATTTCAGAAGAAAGAAAGAAGAAATTCAAATTTCAGTTTCAAGTAGCTGTGGGATCAGATTATTTTTTTGAAATCTCGAAAATTAGAGCCCTAAGATGGCTATATGCTACGATCGCAAAAGAGTTTGGGTTTAATACCGATTGTCATATCCTGGCCCATCCTACTAAGCGTACAAAAACACTATATGATTATAATGTTAACATGCTTCGTACTACTACCGAAAGCATGAGTGCCATTCTTGGAGGAGCAGACTCTATTTGCAATATGCCTTACGATGCCATTTACCATAAAAATAATGAATTCGGAGACCGTATAGCCCGAAATCAATTACTGATAATGAGAAACGAGAGTTATTTTGATAAAGTAGGGAATATAGCTGAAGGCACCTATTATATTGAATCCCTCACCAGGCAGTTAGCCGAAAATGCTCTTGAAATTTTTAAGGAAATTGAAAAAGGAGGTGGCTTCCTTAAAGAATTGAAATCGGGAACCATACAAAGGAAAATAAAGGAGAGTGCCGCGACAGAACAAAAAAAATTCGATAATGGAGATTTAGTACTTATTGGGACAAATAAATACGAAAATCCGGAGGATAGAATGAAAGAAGAAATTGAGCTTTATCCTTTTCTGAAAAAAAATCCTAGAAAAACACTTATTGAACCAATACTAGAAAAAAGGCTGAGCGAAAAAATTGAAAAAAAACGACTCGAAAAAGAAAATCAGCACTCTCAATAATTAAGATTTATGCAACGCAAGGATCTTCAAAATATAATATTAGATGAAAAGGAATTCTCAACCAGAATTCCTGAATCCAAAAAAGAAACTTTTACAACTCCTGAGGAAATAGAGGTTAAAGCATCTTATTCCCGGCAGGACCTGGCTGAATCAGAGCATTTAAATTTCGCTGCAGGAATCCCCCCCTATTTAAGAGGACCTTACAGCACGATGTATGTAACCAGACCCTGGACAATAAGACAATACGCAGGATTCTCTACCGCGGAAGAAAGCAACGCTTTTTACAGAAGAAATTTAGCTGCAGGTCAAAAAGGCCTTTCTGTTGCTTTCGACCTTCCAACGCACCGGGGTTACGATTCAGATCACGATCGAGTGGTTGGTGACGTTGGAAAAGCGGGGGTAGCCATAGACTCCGTGGAGGATATGAAGATCCTGTTTGATCAGATCCCGCTGGATAAAATGTCGGTTTCCATGACCATGAACGGAGCAGTTCTACCAATAATGGCTTTCTATATAGTAGCTGCCGAAGAACAGGGAGTTAAATCTGAACAGCTTTCAGGAACTATTCAAAATGATATCCTAAAGGAATTCATGGTTCGCAATACCTATATCTACCCTCCCACCCCTTCAATGAAGATAATATCAGATATTTTTGAATATACTTCCGAACATATGCCGAGATTTAATAGCATTAGTATTTCGGGGTACCACATGCAGGAAGCCGGAGCTACCTGTGATATCGAATTGGCATATACTCTTGCTGATGGTCTGGAATATATTAGGAAAGGTCTGGATGCTGGAATGGATATTGATAGTTTCGCCCCGAGGCTGAGTTTCTTTTGGGCAATTGGAATGAACCATTTCATGGAAATTGCGAAAATGCGTGCAGGAAGAATGCTTTGGGCCAAACTCGTGAAACAATTCAACCCAAAAAATCCTAAATCACTTTCTCTTCGAACCCATTCCCAGACCAGTGGATGGAGTTTAACAGAGCAGGATCCCTTCAATAACGTAGCAAGAACCTGTATAGAAGCTTCTGCTGCAGCTTTTGGAGGCACTCAAAGCCTACATACCAATGCTCTTGATGAAGCAATAGCACTGCCGACAGATTTCTCTGCTAGAATTGCTAGAAACACTCAATTATTTCTTCAGCAGGAAACAAATATTACTAAAACCGTAGATCCATGGGCCGGTAGTTTCTATGTCGAAAAACTTACCGAAGAGATTGCTCAAAAAGCCTGGAAACTAATTGAGGAAGTCGAAGATCTTGGCGGAATGACCAAAGCAATCGAGGAAGGCATTCCAAAAATGAGGATAGAAGAGGCTGCTGCTAAAAAACAGGCAAGGATAGATAGCGAAACAGACATTATTGTTGGCGTCAATAAGTACCGCCTAGAAAAGGAAGATGAACTTGTCACCTTAGAAGTCGATAACCAAACCGTTAGAAAACAACAGGTCGCGAGACTTGAAAAGATCAAAAGCGAACGAAATAATAACAAGGTAACAAAAGCTCTTGAAAATCTAACTAAAGCTGCAAAAGAGGAAAAAGGAAATCTGCTGGAATTAGCGGTCGAGGCTGCGAGAGAAAGAGCAACCCTGGGAGAAATTAGTTATGCTTTAGAAAAAGTTTACGGAAGGTACAAAGCCAAAATTCAATCATTCAGTGGTGTTTATTCTAAAGAAATGAAAGACAACAGCTCATTTAATAAAGCTAGGGAACTTGCAGACAAATTTGCCGAAATGGAAGGTCGCCGCCCCAGAATAATGATTGCCAAAATGGGACAGGACGGTCATGATCGAGGAGCAAAAGTAGTCGCTACTGGTTATGCAGATCTTGGATTTGACGTCGATATTGGTCCATTATTTCAAACTCCAGCGGAAGCAGCCCAGCAGGCAGTTGAAAACGATGTACATATTCTCGGTGTTTCCTCTCTGGCTGCAGGACATAAAACCTTGGTGCCTCAGGTAATCGAGGAGCTAAAAAAGTTGGGAAGGGAAGATATTATGGTTATCGTAGGTGGAGTAATACCGTCACAGGATTACCAATATCTCTTTGATGCTGGAGCAGTAGCTGTTTTTGGACCCGGAACAAAAATTAGTGATGCAGCAATCGAATTACTCGAAATATTAATTGATGAATAATTTTATAGACTTTTAACCAACCTAAATATGGATTTAAAGAAAAAAATGCTACGTGATGATGCACTGGAAAATAAGGTTATTGTTGTAACTGGAGGGGGAAGCGGTCTTGGAAAATCCATGACAAGATATTTCCTTGAACTCGGTGCAAAAGTTGCTATCACTTCCCGGAATCTAGAAAAGCTTGAAGGTACAGCCAAAGAACTGGAAAATGAAACCGGAGGAAAATGTTTCGCTGTGCAATGCGATGTAAGGGATTATGACCAGGTAGAAGCAATGAGAGATAAGGTTATATCTGAGCTTGGAACTATAGATATCTTACTTAACAATGCAGCTGGTAACTTTATATCCCCCACTGAGCGGCTAAGCGCCAATGCTTTTGACACCATAATAGATATCGTCTTGAAAGGAAGCAAGAATTGTACTCTTGCATTTGGAAAGCACTGGATCGACAAAAAAGAAGAGAATAAAACCATTTTAAATATTGTCACCACTTATGCCTGGACTGGATCTGCTTATGTAGTTCCAAGTGCAACTGCAAAAGCCGGGGTATTGGCAATGACAAGATCTCTAGCCGTTGAATGGGCAAAATATGGAATTAGATCTAACGCTATCGCACCTGGACCTTTCCCGACTAAAGGAGCATGGGACCGACTATTACCAGGTGATTTAAAGGAGAAATTCGATCTCGCCAAAAAAGTACCTCTTAAACGTGTAGGAGACCACCAGGAACTAGCCAATCTGGCGGCTTACCTGGTTTCAGACTTCTCTGCCTACGTCAACGGAGAGGTGATCACTATAGATGGTGGTGAATGGCTTAAAGGTGCTGGACAATTCAATTTACTGGAAGAAGTTCCAGACCAGATGTGGGATATGCTGGAAAGCATGATCAAAGCAAAAAAGAACAAATAATGCAGTTTGAAACTGCAGTTTTCAACAATATTTTTATTTAGAATTCAAAACAATTGTCAAAAGCCTGTATTCATTGGAATTTGGCCTAATATTTTCTTTTTAGGCTGTTAACAATTTCATTTTCTAAACCTATAATAAATTGTAT
>CAYWAB010000119.1:7312-9219 GCA_964456105.1 uncultured Christiangramia sp.
TTTTAAAAATCATTCGCTTTAATGGGTAAAATCATTGCTATTGCCAACCAAAAAGGGGGCGTGGGAAAAACCACTACATCTGTTAACCTTGCTGCATCGTTAGGAGTTTTGGAAAAGAAGATATTATTGATCGATGCTGATCCGCAGGCCAACGCAACTTCTGGTCTGGGATTGGATGTTGAAGAGGTAGAGAATGGAACATACCAGTTACTGGAACACTCCATAAAGGCTGAAAATGCAATTCAAAAAACCAGTTCTCCGAATTTAGATATCATTCCGGCACATATAGACCTTGTAGCGATAGAAATTGAGCTGGTAGATCAGGAAATGAGAGAGTCTATGCTAAAGAAAGCAATAGAACCTTTACGGGAGAAGTATGACTTTATTCTGATAGATTGTGCTCCTTCACTTGGATTACTTACTTTAAATGCCCTTACGGCGGCAGATTCTGTAATTATCCCTATTCAATGTGAATATTTTGCTTTAGAGGGATTAGGGAAATTATTGAATACCATAAAAAGCGTACAAAAGATCCACAACAATAAACTGGATATAGAAGGACTGCTTTTAACCATGTATGATTCAAGGTTAAGGTTATCTAATCAGGTAGTGGAAGAGGTTAAAAAGCATTTTGATGAAATGGTGTTCGAAACAATCATTCAGCGTAATGTACGTTTAAGTGAAGCACCTAGTTATGGAGAAAGTATCATAAATTATGATGCTTCAAGTAAAGGAGCCAGTAATTATTTGAGTCTGGCTCATGAGATTATTAAGAAAAATGAATAGAATATGGCGAAGGCAACAAAGAAACAAGCTTTAGGAAGAGGACTTTCGGCTTTATTAAAAGATCCGGAAAATGATATTAAATCAGCAGAAGATAAAAATGCCGATAAGCTTGTTGGGCACATTGTAGAATTAGAACTTTCTTCAATAGAGGTAAATCCCTTTCAACCAAGGACGAGCTTTAATGAGGAATCACTAAGAGAACTTGCTTCGTCTATCCGTGAATTAGGCGTTATTCAGCCTATTACTGTTAGAAAACTTGATTTTGGTAAATACCAGTTGGTATCGGGTGAACGCCGTTTTAGAGCCTCCAAACTTATTGGACTCGATACCATACCCGCGTACATAAGAATAGCCAATGACCAGGAATCTCTGGAAATGGCGCTGGTTGAAAATATTCAAAGACAGGATCTTGATCCAATAGAAATTGCGCTCTCTTATCAAAGATTAATTGATGAAATTCAGCTAACCCAGGAGCAATTAAGCGACAGAATTGGTAAAAACAGGTCTACGATCGCTAATTACTTAAGACTTTTAAAGCTTGATCCTATTATCCAGACCGGAATGCGCGATGGCTTTCTTAGCATGGGGCATGGTAGGGCACTGATCAATATCGAAGATGGCCAGAAACAACTGGAGATCTATGAAAAAATTCTTCAGAAATCACTTTCAGTACGGGATACAGAGCAACTCGTAAGGGATCTCAATAGTACCGATAACAATTCTGCTTCAAAAAAGAAGACTTCCCTACCTGTAGCTTATAAAAAAAGCATCAAAGAATTTTCGGAATATCTCGGAGCAAAGGTTGACGTAAAAGTTTCTAAGAAAGGCAGCGGAAAGCTTACTATTCCATTTTCTTCGGAAGAAGATTTTGAAAGGCTCAAAAAACTTATAAAGGGTGAAGAATAACCAGCTCTTTCTAATCTTTTTTTTTCTTTTCACAATTTGGGCCGGTTCTGCCCAGCAAGATAGTTTGTTTGTTGAACCTGAAGAATTGATTGACGAGAAAGTAAAAGATCAGGAATATGAGCCATACAATGCATTAGCTCCCTCAAAGGCCGCATTTTATTCCGCCATACTTCCCGGATTAGGACAGGCCTACAATAAAAGCTACTGGAAAATTC
>CAYWAB010000120.1:0-9070 GCA_964456105.1 uncultured Christiangramia sp.
ACATATTTAAAGTGGTACGAGGATATGTTGTTCTGGCGCAAATTTGAAGATAAGCTTGCGCAGGTTTATATTCAACAAAAAGTTAGAGGTTTTTTACATTTATATAATGGGCAAGAAGCCATTTTGGCGGGAGCACTTCATGCCATGGATCTGGAGAAAGATCGTATGATAACAGCTTACCGTAACCACGTTCAGCCAATCGGAATGGGTGTAGACCCTAAAAAAGTAATGGCCGAGTTGTACGGAAAGAAAACAGGTACGTCTATGGGGCTTGGAGGATCCATGCATATTTTTGCTAAAGAGCATAGGTTCTATGGAGGTCATGGTATCGTTGGAGGACAGATACCTCTAGGTGCCGGGCTTGCATTTGCCGATAAATATCACAAAAGAGATAATGTTACCCTTACCTTTATGGGTGACGGAGCTGTAAGGCAGGGAGCGCTTCATGAAACCCTCAATATGGCGGTGAACTGGAACTTACCAGTTGTATTTTGTGTAGAGAATAATGGTTATGCGATGGGAACATCTGTTGCAAGAACTTCGAAGGATACCGAAATCTGGAAGTTGGGTAATGGTTATGAAATGCCATGCGGTCCAGTTGACGCTATGAATCCGGTAAAAGTAGCTGAGGCTTTTGATGAAGCAATCAAAAGGGCCAGAAAAGGTGATGGTCCAACGTTCCTGGAACTTAAGACATACCGTTATAGAGGTCACTCTATGAGTGATGCTCAGAAATACCGTACCAAGGATGAGGTTGCAGAATATCAGAAACTTGATCCTATTACTCAGGTTCTCGATGTTATTAAGGAAAAGAAATACGCTACGGAAAAAGAAATTAAAGAGATCGATAAACGCGTTAAGGATAAGGTTTCAGAATGTGAAAAATTCGCAGATGAATCAGATTTCCCAGATAAGAATGTAATGTACGACGTGGTTTACGAACAGGAAGATTATCCTTTTTTAGCACATAAATTAGACTAATACTATGGCAGAAGTTATCAAAATGCCACGTTTGAGCGATACCATGGAAGAAGGTACCGTTGCAAAGTGGTTAAAACAAAAAGGTGATAAAGTAGAGGAAGGTGATATTCTAGCCGAGATCGAAACTGATAAGGCCACTATGGAATTTGAATCCTTCTACGAGGGAACGCTCCTTCACATAGGAATTGAGGAAGGTGATGCTGCACCGGTTGATTCACTCCTTGCCATAATAGGAGACGAGGGAGAAGATATTTCTAGCCTTATTGAAAAAGGAGGCGATGATAGTTCCTCTAAAGAAAAGGATGAAGATAAATCGAATGATTCTGAATCATCTGACGATTCAAAAGAAGAGGAGTCTGGCGAGGATGCCGGAATTCCTGAAGGGGTTGAGATCATTAAGATGCCTCGTTTAAGTGATACCATGGAGGAAGGAACTGTCGCTACCTGGCTTAAACAGGAAGGGGATAAAGTAGAAGAGGGTGATATTCTGGCTGAGATCGAAACCGATAAGGCAACCATGGAGTTTGAATCTTTCTATGAAGGAACCCTTTTAAAAATTGGTATTCAGGAAGGGGAATCTGCTAAAGTAGATAGTCTTTTGGCCATTATAGGACCTAAAGGAACCGATGTTTCAAACATTGATGCTTCAAGTACAGGTAAAAAGAAACAAAAAGAAGATAAGTCAGATGCCAAATCAGAGAAATCAGACTCTGATGCCAAATCTGAAAAGTCTAAATCTCAAAGCGAAACCAAAGACGGAGGAAGAATATTTGCTTCTCCTTTGGCTAAAAAGATGGCTGAAGACAGGGGGATCGATCTTTCTGAAGTTCAGGGTAGCGGTGAGAATGGACGAATAGTAAAAAAGGATATAGAGAGCTTTAAGGGTGCAGCGAAGGCTGAGCCAGCAGCTGCGAGGGAAGAGGTGAAAAAAGAAGAGGCCCGTGCGAGTGTTCAGCCGTATACTCCGGCTGGAGAGGAGAGTTTTGAAGAGATCAAAAATTCTCAAATGCGAAAGACTATCGCAAAACGTCTTGGAGAATCTAAATTTACCGCGCCACATTATTATCTTACGATCGAAGTTGATATGGCCAACGCTATGGCTAGCAGAATACAGATCAATGAAATGCCTGATGTGAAGGTTTCGTTTAATGATATGGTCATCAAAGCCTCTGCAATGGCTCTTAGGAAACATCCTCAGGTTAATAGTCAATGGACGGGCGATACTATGAAATTGGCAAAGCATATCCATATGGGGGTAGCCGTCGCTGTAGAGGAAGGTCTTGTAGTTCCTGTTCTTAAATATGCTGATCAAATGACGCTTACCCAAATTGGAGGTAACGTAAAGGATCTTGCCGGGAAAGCAAGAAATAAAAAGATACAGCCTAGTGAAATGGAAGGCAGTACTTTTACTGTTTCGAATCTTGGAATGTTCGGGATCGTAGAGTTCACAAGTATTATAAATCAGCCAAATTCTGCAATTCTATCCGTGGGTACTATTGTTGAAAAACCGGTTGTACGAAATGGAGCAATAGTAGTTGGTAATACTATGAAGCTGACTCTTGCCTGTGATCACCGCACGGTTGATGGAGCGACCGGAGCTGCATTTTTACAAACATTGAAAACATATCTTGAGAATCCGGTTACGATGCTGGCATAATCAGGTAATATGATAAATGATTTGGATCCCGCTTAATTGCGGGATTTTTTTATCTTTAGCGACATGAGAAAACAACTATCCGCAATGAAATTTCAGGTACTTATTATTTTTTTGTTGAATGCAGTATTAAGTACGGCTCAGTCGCCAAAAACCGCTAATACTAAGGTTGCTGAACAAGAGGTTCAGGAAGCCTTAAATTACCTTGCCTCAGATGAACTCGCTGGCAGGGAAACCGGCACCGAGGGAATCGAAAAGGCAGCTGTTTTTATTGAAGGTCAGTTTAATGAATTTGGACTGGAACCTTATTTCGAATCTTACAGGGATAATTTTATGGCAGGCGACAGGGAAGGATTTAATCTTGTTGGCTATTTGGAAGGTAAAGATCCTAAATTAAAAAAAGAATTTATAGTTATTGGAGCCCATTATGACCATATCGGCCAGGGCACCCCGGTTAATGGCGATAAGATAGCTAATGGGGCTAATGATAATGCAGCGGGGACAGTAGCAGTATTGGAGCTTGCAAGACATCTTTCAGAAATTGATGAAAATAGAAGAAGCGTTCTTTTCGCGCTTTTTTCAGCTGAAGAAATGGGTTTGAAAGGTTCAGCCCATCTTGCTAAAAAGCTTAAAGACCAGGGACTTGATCTTTATGCTATGGTTAACCTTGAAATGATTGGTGTTCCTATGAAGGCTAAAGATTATGCTGCATACATCACAGGATATGAAAATTCTAATCTTGCAGAGAAATTTAATCATTACAGTGGAGGTGAGAAAGTTCTTGGATTTCTTCCTCAGGCCAAGCAAATGAATCTTTTTAAGAGAAGCGATAATTATCCATTCTATCAAGAGTTCAGTGTGCCTGCTCAAACCATTTCCACATTTGATTTTTCCAATTATCCGTATTATCATCATGTAGATGACGAGGCGGAAAGCCTGAATGCAGCTTTTATGGCTGAACTTATTGGGAAGTTAATTCCAGGAATACTCGAAATGACCAAAACAGAAGTGAAAGAGATAAAACTTAATCAATAATGAAGAATGTCGTGATAACCGGTACAAGCCGGGGTATTGGATTTGAAATGGTTTCCCTTTTTTCTGAAATGGGTTATAAGGTTCTGGCCTTATCCAGAAATGCCGAGCCTGTTAAGTCTCAAAACCTGAAGAATGTACAGGCCTTTTCCTTTGACATTACAAGTTCAGAAAGCTTAAAACAGACAGAAGATTTTATTAAAGAAAAATGGAGTAAAAAGGTTGATCTTTTAATCAACAATGCCGGCTTGCTTTTAAATAAAGAATTTAATGCGACTACAGCAGATGATTTCCGGGAAATCTTGGAAGTGAACGTTGTGGGTGTTGCAGAATTTACGAGGCGGCTACTACCTTTTATGCATCAGGACTCCCATGTCCTAAATATAAGCAGTATGGGCGGAATCCAGGGGAGTATGAAATTTCCGGGATTAGCCGCATATAGTACTAGTAAGGGAGCACTAATAACATTGACTGAGCTCCTGGCTGAAGAGTTTAAGGAGGAAGGGCCATCTTTTAATGTACTTGCCTTGGGAGCAGTCCAAACCGAAATGCTGGAGGAAGCATTTCCAGGATATAAGGCACCGGTAACAGCTAAAGATATGGCAGAATATATCGTTGATTTTGGTTTAAACGGACATAAATTTTATAATGGCAAGATCTTGCAGGTCTCAAATAGCACACCCTGATCAATGAAGGAGATTCTTTTAAAATACCTCCCTTCAAATGCGGTGGAACCCATTTTTGAGCTAATTAAAATGAATGGTGTACACCTAAAGATCGTTAATGAAAGAGTAACAAGGCACGGTGATTATAGAAGGAGGCCAGATGGATCTCAACAAATCACCATCAATTCAAACTTAAATAAGTACAGGTTTCTTATTACTACGGTGCATGAAATCGCTCACCTGGTAGCTTTTGAAAAATATGGAAGAACTATAAAACCGCATGGCCGGGAATGGAAACACTGCTTCAGAAGTCTTATGCTTCCATTTATCCGTCCAGAGATTTTTCCTGATTCTTTATTGCCGTTAATAGCAAATCATTTCAGAAATCCAAAGGCCAGTAGTGATACCGATGCAAGACTTTCTGTCGCCTTAAAATCCTACGATCCTGAGAATGATAAAAACTATATTTTTGAGCTTCCTATGGGAAGTCTGTTCAGGATTTATAATGGGAAGACATTCAAGAAAGGTCCAAAAAGGATTAAAAGATATGAATGTCTCGAAATGGAAACCGGGAAGATATATCTTTTTCAGCCAAATGCTGAAGTTCATTTATTAAAGGCGTAGAGATAATGAAAAGAGCTAAGAAGGATAATTATTATGCAATCGTAATGGCAGGAGGTATTGGTTCTAGATTCTGGCCATCAAGTAAAGCTAATAATCCCAAGCAGTTTATAGATATACTCGGGATAGGAGAAAGTCTTTTTCAAACTACCTTCAAAAGGCTTTCCGGATTGATTCCAGAGGAAAACATATATATTCTTACCAACGAGAGGTATGTAGAAATGGTCAAGGAACAAATCCCAGATCTAAAAGAGGAGCAGATCGTTCCAGAACCGGAAATGCGTAATACGGCACCAAGTATACTTCTGGGAGCTCTCAAAATCCATAAAAAAAATCCAGATGCATTAACCATAGTGGCGCCTAGCGACCATTGGATCGATGATGAGAATGCTTTTCTGGATTCCATACAGCTTGCATTTGATGAAGTGGAAAAGGAAGACAAGATCATAACCCTTGGAGTTGAACCTTCTCATCCTAATACAGGGTATGGATACATTAAATATGATAAGGAAAATTCTAGTTCAATAAAAAAAGTAGATCAGTTTACTGAGAAGCCAGACCTGAAAAAGGCGATACAGTTTATTGAGGCTGGAAATTATGCCTGGAATGCAGGAATATTCGTGTTCAGCACCAGATTTATTCTAAAGAACTTCAAGGAGCATTTGCCTCAAATGTACAATCTCTTTGAGAAAGCTTCCGAAATTTGGAATACCGATAAGGAAAGTGAATTCCTGGAACAAAATTATGGTCTTTCAGAAAATATATCCTTTGATTACGGGATAATGGAAAAAGCTGATTCGGTGTATGCAATTCCGGTGAATTATCGCTGGAGCGATCTTGGCACCTGGTCCTCAGTTCAGAATGAATTACCTGCAGATAAGGAAGGCAATACAGTGATTAATGCCCATTTAATGTCTGATGAGTCTCAAAATAATATCATTTCATCAGACTCAAAGAAAGTTGTTGTGGTTAAAGGTCTTTCAGACTACATCATAGTGGAAGATAAAGACATACTTATGATAGTGCCAAAATCTGGGGAGCAGGAAATAAAACAGTTAAGGGAGCGGGTAATGAAAGATTTTGGAGAAGATTTAGGTTAATATGAGCGCAAAAATAAATTCGGAAAATAAGGAACAGCCTCAGAAGAAACAACTTTCTGAAGATGCTAAGCATATAAGGACCCACGCTAAGAACTTTTTTAGCCAGTTGCTGGATATCAGGGATGATACAGATAGGGAATCTACCGTGGCTGCTGTTCAAAAAGATATATCTTTTAAAGGGCATAATGCCTGGATCCTGGTGTTCTCTATTTTCGTTGCAAGTATTGGTCTTAATGTGAGCAGCACAGCTGTGGTTATAGGTGCGATGCTTATTTCTCCTTTAATGGGACCTATAGTTGGTGCAGGAATGGCTGTGGCGATCAACGATGTGGATACCTTAAAACGATCTTTCATCAATTTAGGTATTATGGTGGGTCTAAGTGTGCTCACTGCAACTATATATTTCTTTATATCGCCTGTAAAAGAAGAAACACCTGAGCTTATCGCCAGGACCTACCCTACAATTTTGGATGTTCTGGTCGCAATTTTTGGTGGACTAGCCCTTATTATCGCTAAAACTAAAAAAGGTACCATCGCCAGTGTAATTCTGGGCGTCGCCATCGCTACCGCTCTTATGCCTCCATTGTGTACTGTTGGATTTGGAATTGCTAACGGGAAATGGGAATTCGCCATAGGAGCCTTATACCTTTTTTCGATAAATGCTGTTTTTATTGCACTTTCAACCTTTGTAGTTTCCAAGCTTTTGGGTTTTCCTTTGGTGCGTTATGCTAATAGCAGAAGGAGAAAGAGAATAGCCCAAATAGCATCGACTATTGCGATTATTGTGATGATACCAAGTGTCATCCTTTTTGTAAACCTTTTGCAAAGACAGCTTTTTGAGAGTAAGGCCAGGGAATTCCTTTCAGAGACGGTTCAGTTTTCGGGGACTGAAACATTGAAATATAATAGTAGTTTTAAGGATAAAAGGATAGACGTCTATCTTATAGGGAATACCGTACCCCAGGGAACTATAGAGACATGGAAAGAAAGAATGGGAGATATTGAGGCTCTTAAAGAATCTACATTGGTAGTACACCAAGGGGCTGATCAGACCCAGGATATCGATAGGCTATCCACACAATTAAGAAGCGGAATTCTGGAAGATCTTTATGTTAAAAATCAGGAAGCACTGGAGGACAAGGATAAAAGAATACAGTTATTGGAATCTGAGCTTTCTAAATATCGCGGAGATGCCTTTTCTTTTTCGGATCTAAGCCGGGAAGCGAAGATAAATTATGAGAATATTGAGGAAATAGGCTACTCTAACCTGATCATTACCAACTTCCAGCAAATTGATACCATACCTACCTTTACCGTGACATGGAATGACAAAATCCGTAGTTCCGAATTAAAAGAACAGCAGGCTAAATTCGAAAACTGGATGAAAGTGCGTCTAAAATTAGATACACTCGCTGTTAGAAATGTGAGGTGATTATAATCCCTGGTTTTGAGCTTCCCTTACTTTTTGGAACAGATCTGAAGAATACACGAAATCGGTCACAGATTCTTGATCCGTTTTGAAGATCTCGTCTTTTGTGCCTTTCCATGCAAGTACTCCGTCTTTCAAAAAGGCTATTCTTTCACCAATTTCCAGTACAGAGTTCATATCGTGTGTTATAAGAACCGTAGTGATATCATTCTCATGGGTAAGTTCCTGTATAAGATTATCTATTACAGTTGCAGTTTTAGGATCCAGCCCTGAGTTAGGCTCATCACAAAAAAGGTACTTTGGTTTGTTAACTATCGCCCTGGCAATTGCCACCCTTTTTTGCATTCCACCACTTATTTCAGAAGGCATTTTATTTGCAGTACCTTCAAGGTTCACCCTTTCTAATACTTCATGAACCCTGGAAAGCATCTCGCTTCTTTTCTGCTTGGTAAACATCTTAAGAGGGAACATCACATTTTCCTCCACATTCATTGAGTCGAAAAGGGCTCCTCCCTGGAAGAGCATTCCCATTTCCTTTCTTAATTCTCGCTGTTCTTCATCTGAAAAGTTAGAATAAGGTTTTCCGTCATATTTTATGGTTCCTGTATCCGGTTTAAATAGTCCCAGCATACATTTTAAGAAGACACTTTTTCCCGACCCTGAAGCACCGATAATCAAATTGGTTTTACCGCGTTCAAAGACATAATCGATCCCGTCCAGTACCGTTTGATCTTTAAAAGATTTCTTTAAGTTTTCTACTTCAATCATGCTTAACTTAGTAACAATTGGGTGACGATATAATTTGTGACGATCAATACAACACTCGTCCAAACGAATGAAGTTGTGGACGCTTCTCCTACCTCCAGAGCTCCACCTTTCATATAATATCCGTGGTAAGCAGGAACTGTAGCCAGAATAAATGCAAAAAGTATAGTTTTAATGAATGCGTAAGTAAGGTGAAAAGGAATAAACTCATCCTGTAACCCGGTAATAAATTGATCTGAGGTAACAAAACCTCCTAATACTGCTGCCGTAAATGCTCCCGCAATGCCCAAAAACATGGAAATCGCAATTACGAATGGATAAGTGAACATTGCTATGATCTTAGGAAAAATAAGGTAATTCTGAGAATTTATACCCATCACTTCCAGTGCATCTATTTGTTCAGTTACTCTCATAGATCCAATACTGGAGGTGATAAAAGATCCAACTTTACCCGCCATGATGATAGAGATAAATGTTGGAGAAAACTCCAGTATTACCGATTGTCTTGCCGCGTAAGCAACCAGTGTTTTTGGAATAAGGGGATTGTTAAGGTTTAAGGCTGTTTGGATAGCAACAACAGCTCCTATGAAAAATGATAGGAAGGCAACTATTCCAAGGGAACCCATAATGAGTTCATTAATTTCCTTGAGGATCAGGTTTCGAAGAACCGAACCTTTGGTCATCCGACCAAAAACTCCTTTAAGCATTAAAAAATATTCCCCAATGGAGTGCAGGTAGGTCATTAATTTTAATTTGAAAAGCTAAAATACTAAAATTTCATTCGAAAGTATTTAAGGCTTAATTAAACTTTAGCGTTTCAAGT
>CAYWAB010000121.1:0-8977 GCA_964456105.1 uncultured Christiangramia sp.
TAATTATTTGTAACTTTTAATCGCCCTTAAAGCTATCCAATGACTCTGTTTTTTTATTTAATAATTGCAGTAATTACATTTTTCGCCTTTCTTCATGCCTGGGCAAAAAAGGACTACGATGTTAGTAGAACGGTAGTTATCAATAAACCGCGTGAGGAGGTCTATAATTTTGTAAGGCAATTAAAGAATCAACCTTTATGGAATCCATGGTTCGAGCGTGATCCGGACGCGATAAAAAAATATAAGGGAAACGATGGGAAAGTAGATGCCAGTTTTTACTGGAAAGGAAACAGAAAGGTAGGAGAGGGGATACAACGAATTGTAAAGGCAAAACAGGGAAGAGTTTTTGAAACCAGGATACTCTTTATAAAACCGGTAAAAATCAATGCGCTCACCTACATTGGAGTAAAGGATCTTGATGCAGAAAAAACCAAGATGGTTTGGGGAGTTCGTGGGCATTTAGCTTTTCCTCTAACCATTATAAGTATCTTTTACTCACCGGAAAAGTTATTAGGAGAAAAACTTGATAGAGGACTTAGAGACCTTAAGGAATTACTTGAAAATCGTTAGTTCTTTCTAAGTACCTTATATTCTTCATAACAACTGCTAATCGCGTCAAGAATTTGAAGGTCGTTGGCCGTTTCCATGAAATCTGCTGAGTAATTACAATTATTCAGGATCTCATCAATTTCTGCTTTATTTACCTGTAATAGAGCCATTAGGGTTTGCCTGTCAAATTTATTGCGCAATAAGTTCCTGATATTGTCATCCTGCTTCATTTGTCTCAATTTCCGCATTTGCCGCGGCCTGTTTCCAAAAATATTATAGACAAGGTCTGCAGGATTCGACAAAGATTTTAGAGCCTTTGTTACTGCCCCTGGGGAGGCATCTCCGCCTTCATAACCTGTGTTCAAGCCTGATATACTGTAACGGTAATTATCGTAGATCGGAATATTTTTAGCATCGATTTCCAGGTATCCGGTAAGTTTAACCGAATTCACGGTAACTTCCTCCAAAGCAATACCTAACTCGGTCATTTTTACCTTTACATTTCCATATTTTAGCCAGTCATTGGTGACACGTACCCGGATAGGTCTGAAACCCAGGTAAGAAAAATATAAAGTGTCATTAACTGTAGCCTTTAGTTCAAACTCACCATTTTCCCCACTCACTGCGCCGATTACCTGGTTGAGGTTTATGATATGCACATTTTCTATAGGCTTATCGTTGGCAGCATTCATTACAGTTCCCGAAACAACATCTTGTGCTGTCGTGACACCTGTGACAAGGAGGAAAAAGATAATAATGATGTTTTTCATAACAATTGGGGCTAAAAATATAAAATCCTTATAAAAAACAATGCCAAACTTATCAATTTAAGTTTGGCATTTTTTCATTTATGCTTTAGATCGCCTTCTTTTCACGGAATTTTCGATGTTCTTGGTTCGGCTTCCTTTTCGGCCTCCCTTTTTCTCCCTGTTCCCGGATCCTTTTCGTTTTCCGAAGCTGTTCTTGCTATCATCGAAACTTTTCCCATTTCTGCGACCAACACCGGAGCGTTCTCTTCTTCGGCCACCACCTTTTTCAGACTGCTGGTCCTTTGTGATTTCAACATTAACAAATCTTCCTTCATGCTTAAACTCACTAAATGTACTTAAGATAAGATCGGCATGTTTTTCCTCAGTATTAAAGAAGGAGAAGCTGGCTTTTACATCAACCTTAAATACGTCATCGCGTCCCAGGTTCAATTCTTTTTTAAGGAAATCCTTAAGACTCATCCAGTCAAACCCGTCTTTTGATCCAACGTTTATGAAGTATCTCGTATTTCCTTCTGAAACTTCAGGTCTTCCACCAGAACTTTCTGAACTAAGATCCGGAGCCTTCTGATAATAATTATAAAAACGAGTGAATTCTACAGAGAAGAATTTTTTGATCAGTTCTTCTTTTGAGAAATCTTTTAGGACTTCGTTGATTTCAGGAAGATAAGGATCAATGTCATGATTGATCTCTGTATTCCGGATATCATCAGCTAAATGGAACAATTGGGTTTTACAAATTTCCATTCCGTCAGGAATTTGTTTTTCCTCGAATTTTTGCTGTATGATCTTTTCTATGGTTCTGATCTTGCGAACTTCACTTTTGGAAATGATCACCATAGAAACTCCATTCTTTCCAGCCCTTCCTGTTCTACCACTACGGTGGGTATAGGTTTCAATTTCGTCCGGTAACTGATAATTTATAACGTGGGTGATATCATCTACGTCGATTCCACGGGCGGCTACATCTGTCGCCACGAGCATTTGTATCTGGCGGGTTCTGAAACTTTTCATTACCAGGTCACGCTGATTCTGACTAAGATCTCCGTGTAAAGCAGCTGCATTATAACCATCTTCAATTAATTTCTCAGCTACTTTTTGTGTATCTCGCTTGGTTCTACAGAAAATGACAGAAAAGATATCAGGATTAGCATCAGCAAGCCTTTTTAAGGCATCATAGCGATTACGATGATTTACAAGGTAATATTCATGAGAAACATTTGAAGTACCCGTATTCTTCGATCCTACGGTTATTTCAACCGGATTTTTCATGAATTTGGAAGCGATTTTAGCAACTTCCTTAGGCATGGTAGCAGAAAACAACCAGGTTTTCTTTTCTTTTGGAGTATGAGAAAGTATATCTTTTATATCCTCATAGAATCCCATATTAAGCATTTCATCTGCCTCATCAAGGATACAGTAGCCAATGGAAGAAATATCGGCAAGATTTCTTCGTATCATATCCTGCATCCTTCCCGGAGTCGCTACGATGATCTGTGCTCCTCTTTTGATCTGGCTTGCCTGCTCGGTAATACTGGCTCCACCGTACACTGCCACGGCATTTAGCCTTTTATACTTTGAGTAATTCTTTATTTCATTAGTGATCTGTAAACAGAGTTCACGGGTAGGAGAAAGAATTAAAGCCTGTGTCTTTTTAGAATCAGAATCGATCTTCTGAATTAGTGGAAAACCAAATGCGGCAGTTTTACCTGTTCCCGTTTGCGCAAGTGCAACTAGGTCGGTTTCCTGTTCTAATAGAATTGGGATTGATTTTTCCTGTACTTCACTTGGGGTTTCGAAGCCCATGTCTTCAATTGCCTTGAGCAAGTCTGCGTCAAGTCCAAGTTTTTGGAATGCGTTCATTCGTTTTATGTAAGTATTCGATTATAATATGTAAGTGTTACATAAGAAGCGAATCGACATACTTAAACCTAAACTTCTAGCAACACATCCTCACCCTGAGGAATTTTTCAAGGCGCAAATGTACGCTTTTATTTCTAGTAAACTATTTTTTTGGTAATTAATAATTTTATTTGATTGATTTTTAGAAAATTAGATCAAATAAGCATCAGGGAAATCAGGACTTTAAGTGAGTTTTTAATATCTGAATTAATTGGCGAGATATTCGATAAGACCGCGAAATGCCTTTGCTCGATGACTTATTTTTGATTTTTCTTCCAGATTCATTTCTGCAAAACTCTTATCGAATCCTTCAGGCAGGAATACAGGGTCATAACCAAAACCATTATCACCACGTCTCTCTGTTAGAATTGAGCCATCGCAAATTCCGGTGAAAAGATTTTCATTGTTTTTTAAATTCAAAGCGATAACCGTCTTGAAACGTGCTTTCCTACTATCTCGTTCCTTAAGCTGTTTTAGTAGTTTATCCACATTGTCATCATCATTTTTATGATCTCCTGCATATCTGGCCGAGAACACTCCAGGAGCTCCAGCTAAAGAATCAACCTCTAATCCAGTATCATCCGCAAAACAATCCATACCATAGCGGGTTCTTACGTATTCGGCCTTTAAGATCGCGTTTTCATCTATTGTAGAACCTGTTTCCGGAATGTCCTCCTCACATCCTATATCCTTCAAGGAAAGAAGTTCGATATGGGAAGGTAGCAGTGCCTTTATTTCAATAAATTTATTTGGATTATGGGTTGCGAAAACTAATTTCATATTTAATAGATTATCTATGATGATAAGGTTCATTTTTAAGAATGGTAAAGGCTCTGTATAGCTGCTCGGTAAAGAAAAGGCGCACCATTTGATGGGAAAATGTCATTTTGGAAAGCGAAAGCTTCGAATTAGCTCTTTCGTAAACTTCTTCAGAAAATCCGTAAGGTCCTCCAATCACAAAGATCAGCCTTTTGATGCCGGTATTCATTCGCTTTTGAAGGTATTCTGAAAAGGATTCGGAACTAAATTGTTTTCCGTTTTCATCCAGTAAGACGATAAAATCCGAATTTTCAAATCCCTGAAGTAATAATTCTCCTTCTCTTTGTTTCTGCTGATTTTCATTCAGATTTTTGGTTTTTTTGAGATCAGGGATGATTTCAATTTCGAATTTTATATAATGCTGAAGACGTTTGGAATAAATATCTATCAATTCTTCCAATTCGCGTTTATCGGTTTTTCCTATGCAGACTAATTTTATGGTCATCCCGTGATTTTAGTACAGACTTTACTACATTTACAAAAATAAGCAGAGAAAATGATCTCACCGGAACAATTCGAAAAAGAAATCGAAATAATCATCAAAAACGCTATAAGAGAAGATGTTGGGGATGGCGATCACAGCTCCCTCGCCTGTATTCCTGAAAATGCAACCGGAAAAGCGAAACTTCTAATAAAAGATAAAGGTATTCTGGCTGGTGTTGAATTTGCCAGGAAGGTTTTTAATTATGTAGATCCCACTCTTAAGATAGAGAGCCTTATGGAAGACGGTGAGCGAGTGAAAAGGGGAGATATAGTCTTTTTCGTTTCAGGTCCCTCTCAGTCTATACTCAAAAGTGAACGCCTTGTTCTAAATGCCATGCAAAGAATGAGCGCTATTGCAACAAAAACGGCAGAATTCGCTGAAAAACTAAAAGGAACCGATACCAAAATCCTGGACACCAGAAAAACGACTCCCGGGATTCGTGCCCTGGAAAAATGGGCAGTTAAGATTGGTGGAGGAGAAAATCATCGATTTGCTCTTTATGATATGATCATGCTTAAGGATAATCATATAGATTTCGCAGGTGGGATTACCAAGGCAATCCAAAAAACCCAATACTATTTATCCAGGAATAATCTGGATCTTAAAATTATCGTGGAAGCCCGGAATCTTGAAGAAATAAAGGAAATATTAAAATCTGATGGAATATACAGGATTCTTATCGATAACTTTTCTTATGAAGAGACCAGGGAGGCTGTAGAACTGATAGGTGGTAAATGCCTCACTGAATCGAGTGGGGGGATCACCCTGGAAACCGCTAGAAATTATGCGGAATGTGGTGTTGATTATATTTCCAGCGGAGCTTTGACCCATTCAGTACATAATCTGGATATCAGTTTAAAAGCCGTGTAATATGGCCCTGAAAGAAACGATCCAGTCTAAAATCCGAAAACTGAACTTATGGTGGAAGATGAAGACCAGAAAGATCATTTTACCGGGATTGGACGGTTTATCGCTTTATAATCTTTGGGTGCTTTACACTGGTGGAATTGTAAGAGGTACTTTCTCTACCAGAGCCAGTTCTATTGCTTTTAGTTTTTTCATGGCGATATTCCCCTTTCTTTTATTTATCCTTAACCTTATCCCTTATATCACTTTCGTGGACGACTTCCAGATCAAATTCCTTTTGTATATGAATGATCTGCTTCCTCCAGAAACTTCCGATTTTTTTGGGCCATTTTTTCAGGATATTGCTGAGAACCCTAGAGGAGGATTGCTTTCTTTTTCTTTTATCCTATCCATTTTTTTAATGACTAATGGAGTAAATGCAATATTTACCGGATTCGAGTTTAGTTACCACACAAAAACAAATCGATCTATCCCCCGGCAATATATGGTAGCGGCAGGAGTTTCTCTTATACTGGCATTGTTGTTGCTTATATCTGTGATAGGAGCTGTTTATATTAGTTATCTCACTGAGGATTTGGAAGAAATGGGTATCATATCACCGGATGGTTTTGGAGCTGATCTTATAAGTTATACTGGATTCATAATCCTTATATATACTGCGGTTGCATTTTTGTATTATTTTGGGACTAGGGAAGCCAGACAAGCTAAATTCTTTTCGGTTGGAGCTTTATTTACCACAATTTTGATAATAATCACAACTGTATTATTTGGTATATATATCACAAATTTTTCAAATTACAACGAATTATATGGTTCCATTGGAGCTTTACTGATACTTATGTTCTATATCTGGTTGAACTCCAATCTGTTACTATTAGGATTTGAATTGAATGCTTCTTTAATAAAATTGAAGAAAAAAATTAAATAAATTTAGCCAATCTAAAACACGTTAAAAATGAAAAAAATTATTTTAGTTATGATAGCCCTAATAAGTATCAATTTTACTTCCGGGCAAACAAAAGTTGCAGGAGTTACTTTGCCTAATTCTGAAAACTTTCAGGGAAAAACTGTAAGTTTAAATGGAGCCGGAGTGAGAGAGAAGCTTTGGATAGACCTTTATGCAGGCGGGCTATATCTTACGAATAAATCCTCTGATGCCAAGAGTATAATTGCTGCTAATGATGTAATGAGTATAAAATTACATATAGTATCAAAGCTTATCACTAGCGACAAAATGATTGAGGCGGTAGATGAAGGCTTCGAAAATGCTACCAATGGGAATACACAGGCCATTTCTGGAAAGATAGCTACCTTTAAAAGTTTCTTTATGGACGAAATAGTAAAAAATGATGTCTTCGATATTGTTTATCTACCTTCCAAGGGTGTTGTGGTTTATAAGAATGATAAAGAACTGGGAACAATAGAAGGAATGGATTTTAAAAAGGCTTTATTTGGGATATGGTTGTCAAATAAACCTGCAGATGATGACCTAAAAGAAGCCATGCTTGGCAAATAATATGAAGAATACCTTCATTATCATTTTATTTATCCTTTTTGGATTTTCCACCTATTCCCAGGATGTGACAGGTATGTGGAAAAATACCAATGAGAAAGGTCAGGTAAATTCCATTATTGAGGTTTACAAAAAAGATAATAAGGTTTTTGGGAGAGTAGATCATATTATAAGCGAAGAAGATAGAGATCGTATTTGTACGAAATGTGAAGGTGACCTAAAAAATGAACCCGTTCAGGGAATGATTATAATGCGTGGGCTTGAAAAGGATGGCGATAAATATGTAGATGGGACCATAGTGGATCCTAAAACCGGAAAAGAATACCGCTGTAAGATCTGGCTGGAAGAAGATAATCCGGACATCCTCAATATCAGGGGTTATATTGCCTTTTTCTATAAAACAAAAACCTGGCGAAGAGCCGAGTAATATTAGTAATGAAAAGCTGTTGTTAATGACAGCTTTTCTTTTTAATAAAAACTAACTTACCTGAAAATGTCTTACTTCGCTGATCTTATTTTGCCATTACCCCTGGAAAAGAGATTCACCTATAGCCTTACTGAAGAAGAAGCTGAATTTATAAAACCAGGCATGCGTTTGGCGGTTCAGTTCGGAAAAAAAAAGATCTACACCGGTATTGTAGTAGAAATTCATCAGAATCCGCCTGAGGTTTACGAGGCAAAACCCATACATCAGATCCTTGATGAGGAGCCTTTACTTAACGAGATGCAATTGTCATTTTGGAAGTGGCTCGCCAATTATTACCTGTGTTCAGAAGGAGAAGTAATGAGGGCAGCTCTTCCAGGTGCGTTTTTATTAGAGAGTGAAAGTATTGTCAAGCTTAAAAATCCTCGGATAAACGAAGATGAAAATCTTAGCGATGAAGAATATCTTATTGTTGAAGCTCTGACCAATCAGTCTTCTATGAAGATTGAAGAGATCCAGGAACTTTTGGATAAAAAAACAGTGCTTCCTATATTAAATCAGTTGATGGATAAGGGATTGGTGGATCTGAATCAGGAAGTTTATGAGCAATATAAGCCCAAACAGGTAAGATATGTGAAGTTGAATCCTGAATTTGAAGGAGAAGCAGAAATGCATCTTCTCCTGGATGAACTATCCCGGGCACCGAAGCAGAGGGAAATACTTTTATCTTATTTCTCCTTAACGGCAAGAACAAAAAAATCTGTCAAAGTAGGTCGGCTTCTTGATGAATCCAAGGCAAGCACAAATATCCTTAAAAGCCTTATTGATAAGAATATACTTCAGGAATTTTATAGGGATACCGACAGGATTGCATATTCCGGTGAAATTACGAATACGGAGATCACTTTAAATCAAAGTCAGCAAAAAGCCTTAAACCAAATAAAGGAATTTTTTGAAGAGGATAAAGTTAGTTTGCTACATGGTGTCACTTCTTCTGGAAAAACCGAGGTATATATAAAGCTAATAGAGGAAGCGGTTAGCAAAGGGAAACAGGCGCTCTACCTTTTACCTGAAATTGCCCTGACAACCCAGTTAATAAAGCGTCTTCAGGATTATTTTGGCGACAGGGTACTCGTATATCATAGTAAGTATTCTCTAAATGAACGAGTGGAAATTTATAAGAAGGTACTGCAGAATTCAGAAAATGGAAAGATCGTAATTGGTGCCAGGTCCTGTATTTTCCTTCCATTCAAGGACCTTGGTCTTATTGTGGTTGATGAAGAACATGAAACCACTTTCAAGCAGTTTGATCCTGCCCCGCGTTATCATGCAAGGGATGCTTCGGTGGTGTTAGCAAAATTATTTGGAGCAAATATCTTATTGGGGTCGGCCACACCGTCCTTGGAATCTTATTTTAATGCTGATCATAATAAATACGGATTGGTAGAACTGCATCATCGCTACGGGAACGTTCTAATGCCAGAGGTTGAGGTAGTGGACATTAAAACTGCTCACCGTAAAAAGAAAATGACCGGACATTTCTCTGAGCGGCTGATTGAGGAAATAAAAGAAAGCCTTAATGAAGAGGAGCAGGTGATCCTTTTCCAGAATAGAAGAGGGTTTTCTCCTATCCTGGAATGTAATACCTGCGG
>CAYWAB010000122.1:0-8932 GCA_964456105.1 uncultured Christiangramia sp.
CCAGGTGGTTATTGGATCCTCTGCAAATCCCGGTTTGCGGGATTTCTGGATTGCCGGCGCGATCGTAGAAGATAAATCGGTTAATAACGACGTTTCGTTCGATATCAATCCTACTTCCAGACAGATGATTCAAAATATGATTGATAACCGTGCTTTTGCCAATCTCATTAAGGCAGGAGGAAGGTTCCACCAATCCGGTTGTATGGGTTGTATAGGCATGGGACAGGCACCGGCTTCAGACACTATTAGTTTAAGAACTATGCCAAGAAATTTTCCAGACCGGTCTGGAACAAAGGATGACCAGGTATACCTTTGTAGCCCTGAAACGGCGGCAGCTTCTGCACTAACCGGAAAGATCACCGATCCTAGGGATTTGGAAAAAATATACAATATGAAATATCCCAGGTTTGAGCATCCAGAAACCGAGATCATCAATACCGAAATGCTGGTACCACCACCAGAAGATGGAACCGATATAGACCTAAAGAAAGGGCCGAATATCAAATCGCTTCCTTATATAGAACCTATGCAGGAAAAATACAGTGTTCCTGTCCTTTTGAAAATGGGGGATAATATCTCTACAGATGAAATCCTGAAAGCGGGTGCCGAAGTCTTACCCTTCCGAAGTAATCTTCCCGAAATAAGTAAATTCTCTTATACAGTTATTGACGAAAGCTTTTATGACAGAGCTATGAAGGCTAAAAATGAGCATGGGGGACATGTGGTGGTAGCTAAAGATAATTATGCCCAGGGAAGCAGCAGGGAACATGCGGCACTCGCACCAAAATATCTAGGCCAGGTAGCGGTTATCGCAAATTCCTATGCTAGAATTGCCTGGCAAAACCTGGTGAATTTTGGAATCCTGCCTTTGGAGTTCATCGATATAAAGGATTATGACAAGATAGAGCAAGGGGATAGCATTATTCTTAAGGACTTTAAGGAGGACGTAAAACAAAAGAATACAATCAAGATCATAGTGAAGAAAAAAGATGGAGGCAAAGAGGAGTTTGAAACAAGACACAGTATGAGCCAGCGTCAGATCGACATTCTACTTAAGGGAGGGATTATTAATGAATTTAAAGAAAGACTGGAGGAAGAGGATCTAAAGGCATGATCAAAAATTAACTGCTTTTATAAATTTAAATTCCTATAAACGATAAAAAGCCTCTTTTGGAAATATCCAAAAGAGGCTTTAACTTTTAAGAATATTGTTGGATCAACGTGCATTCATTTTGGCCTTCCTCTTGTCACATTGTCTATCCAGATCTTTTACTGTTTGCGCAATGGCAGCTTCAAAAGATTCCTCATTGGACTGTGCGAAAATTTGCGGCCCTGGGGCACTTAATTTGATTTCACATATATATCCATTTGGATTTTGATTTTCATCTTTTTTGATAAATACGTTGGCTCTTACGATCCAGTCATATTTGTTTTCCAATTTATTGAGTTTATTCTGAGCAAAAGCTTTAAGGTTTTCACTTTTTTCAAGATCTACGAATTCAAAAATAGCTTCCATATTTAATTTTTTTATTTCTCACTAATAAACCTAATTATTCAGGCTTAACCAAAGGTCTTAAACCATATTTGTGAAAGTTTTAGGACTATTTTTAGGTTTGGTATCACTAAGTATAAAATTCAATCTCTTATCTTATAATTAAGCTAAATTAAAACCTTTTCCACTCTTAAATGGTTAAATTAGAAGGTCATGAAAAGTAAGGACTTGCAAAAGAGAATGATGCACAGGGCAATGGAACTGGCTCGTGAAGGTTTGGATACAGAGGGAGGAGGTCCCTTTGGAGCAGTTATTACTAAAGGAGATAAAATTATAGCGGAATCTTATAATAAGGCATCAGAAAAAAATGATTGTACTCAACATGCAGAACTAAGAGCGATCCAGAAGGCATGTAATAACCTAAATAGTAAAGATCTCAACGGGTGTGTCCTATATACTAGTTGCGAACCTTGTATGATGTGTCTTGGAGCAGCCTATTGGGCAGGATTAGATTTCATCTATTTTGGTGCGTCTGCAGAAGATGCCAGAGAATTTGGATATGTATACAGTGATATGTATTACAACTCCGATAAAAATAAAAGACATAGTGAATTCATTATGATTCAGTTTTTACGGGAGGAAGCCTTGAATATTTGGAAGGAAATCAATTAAAAATAGAGGTTTTTGAAATTTTTAAGTGCAATCAATTGACCAAACAAATATGCAGGAAAAGAAAAAAGAAAAAGAAAAGAAGGAAAAAGTCGATAAGGAACTTGAAAATGAACAGTCCAATGATGAAACGAGAACGAAAAGTCATGGAGAAATACTAAGACAGCAGATTATTGAAGGCTGTGAAACCTACGACCGCAATAATAGGAGCATTCTATTGAGTTCTTTCACTGCAGGGCTTGAAATTGGTTTTAGTTTTTTATTGATATGTATTGTCCACAGTTTTTTTTCCGGTAGGGTCTCAGACGAGGTGATTTATAAACTCATATCGTTTGTTTACCCTGTTGGATTCATCTTGGTTGTACTTGGCCAGTCCATTCTTTTTACTGAGCAAACTTCACTGCTTGCACTGCCTGTATTGAACGGAAAAAGATCGCTGAAAAGTCTGTTCGGAATTTGGGGAATTGTGATTTCTGGTAATTTTATGGGAGGAATTCTGATGGCATTTGTACTAATATGGGTAGGGCCCAGGTTGGAGATCTTTGAACTTGAAAGTGTTTCAAAAATTGGGGAGCATGTAGTAAATTATAGCCTACCCACGATTTTGGCAAGTTCTATTCTTGCCGGTTGGTTAATGGGTTTGTTATCCTGGCTGGTGACTTCTTCCAAAGAAACTATAGGGGATATTTCCATAATATATTTGATAACTGCGGTTATTGGGTTTGCAGGTTTACACCATAGTATCGTAGGACATATCGAAATATTTGCTGGAATGATAACTTCTCCTAATATAGACCTGCTGGTATATTTAAAAACAGTATCAGTCAGCCTGGTAGGAAATGCTCTTGGAGCTACAGTTTTTGTAGCCTTATTAAAATACAGAGCTTTTATATTTAACATAAATCAACCCTAAAATGAAAAAGACGATGAAGATGCAAAAGAAAAAACACGGTACGGTAAGGTATTTAAGCCTAATATTTTTTTATGCGGTTTTAATTGGTGTATCTGGATGCGGAGTAACAAAAAGTTCAGAGAATAGACCGGAGCAATTTACAGAGCTTAAAAAAATAGTAGAAGAAAATAGCTTTATGATAGAACATGATTGGGCAATACCATTGGGAGGAAACCAGATCAATCTTGTAGGTAATCCAAATTATATTAAGTTCTATAATGACAGTGTTGATGTTTTCCTGCCATATTTTGGGGTCCGACAGTTTGGTGGTGGATACGGAAGTTCCGGTGCGATTGAATATAAGGGACCGGCGAAAAATTTATCCTTCGAAGAAAAGAAGAAAAAAATAATAATGGAATTCGAAGGTCGACAAGGAACAGAGACATATGAATTCACAATAAATATTTTTCCGAGCAAGAGCGTTAGCACATCGGTAAATAGTTCTCAAAGACAAATGATTTCTTACAGGGGAACGGTTGAAGAACTAGAAGAAAGGTAAGTGGAAGGTAATTTATTTCATACAAATAGTCTTAAATATTCTATTTTACATAATATAAATTATAGTTCAAAAATAGAATTTTAAATAAAGCTAGAGGGATCGAATAAAAAATATTCCTTCATTTTCTTTTAAATTTAAAACAAATAAAAGCTTATGACCGCAATAATAATTATCATTGTCGCTTCCGCCGCACTTATTTTAGGTGCTATTTGGGGAATCTACTGGAAATTATCCAAAAAAACTGAAGGATTTCTTGTGGCGCTTGCCGGAGGTGCTTTGATGGTTTCAGCTATTTTGGAACTAATTGAACCTGCAACCAGGAATGCCTCACTTTTTTCTAGCCTTAGTATGGTTTTTTTGGGAGCCCTGGTTTTTTCTATCCTGGACTATTACGTAAATAAAAAATCCAATGATGATGGCGCAGGTCTTTTAGCTGCAATTACCCTGGATGGAATTCCTGAAAATCTAGCTCTAGGAGTTGGTCTAATTGGAGCTAATCCTATAACCGTAGCCGCCTTATCTGGATCTATTTTTTTATCTAACTTACCCGAAGCTGCAGGTGGTGCAAGAGAGATGAGTAAAGATAAATCGAAAAGGAAAGTTTTCTTACTTTGGATTGGCACTACCATAATTCTTGCTTCTGCCGCTATTGCGGGCCATGTATTTTTAGATGGAGCCCCTAAAGAAGTTCTTGCCTATATTCGATGTTTTGCGGCCGGAGCCATTATAGGTTCCCTCGCAACCGAGGTCTTCCCAAAAGCATTTAAAAAAGATGATTATACGAGCGGTGTAGCCACTGCTATTGGTGTTGTACTTGCTATATTTTTAAATTCTCTTGGCTAAATAATCCTCATCTAATATGACTTCCTGCATTTATATCAATGGTTGCACCGGTAGCATGATCCATGAGTCCGCTGCACATTAATCCAACTAATGGAGCTATGTCCTTAGGTTGAGTAAGCTCGTTCAAGGCGATTTCTTTCAAAACCCTGTCCTCTCCGTACTGATCAATAAATTGCTCTGCCATAGCAGTTCGGGTGAAGCCCGGGGAAACCACAAAAGATTTGATATTATGCTTACCAAACGAGCGAGCGACAGATCTAGCCAAAGAAGTAAGACCTCCCTTTGAAGCCGCATAGGCCAGATATTCTTCGGTTTCTCCCCTAAAAACAGCACGACTTCCTATATAAATAAACCTTCCGCCGTTATTTTCCTTATAATGATCTATCCCAAGTTTCGTTAAAAGCCCAACCGAGTTAAGGTTGATATCCATGGTTTTTTTCCAGGTCTTCAGCCATTCTTCAGAAGAAAGTTCAGTGGAGTGTTTCAGGAAAACCCCTGCATTAAGAATGACGACATCTAATTTCCCAAATTCTTTAATCACTTCATCAAAAAGCCTGAAAACATCTTTCTCCGATTCTAAATCAGCCTGAAATATTTTGGATCCGGTGTCATATTTTTCAGCGATTTCCTTTGCGGAGGCCTTATGACTGTTATAATGTATAGCAAGGGTAGCTCCCATTTCCATTAAAAAATTGGCGATCCCCTTCCCTATTCCTTTCGAAGCTCCCGTTAGCAGGATAGTTTTACCTTCGAGTTCTAGTTTCATAGTTATAAAATATTTTTAATCCAACCTCCGTCAACGGCAAGAGACACCCCGGTTATATAACTGGCCCTTTCACTGGCCAGAAAAGTAACCGCAGCACCAAATTCCTCTGGTTCTCCAAAGCGCCGCAATGGAATATCCTTTTTCTCATTTTCGATATCCGGATTTTTATCCATCAGGTTTTTAAGTCGCTGAGTCTTGGTGTATCCTGGCATAACATTATTTACAGTGATATTGTATTCTCCGAGTTCGCTGGCTAAAGTCTTCATTAATCCGGCCACAGAAGCCCTTACAGAGTTAGATAAGATAAGGTTCTCTACAGGCTGTTTTACCGCCTGGGAGGTAATACTGATAATGCGCCCCCATTTTTTTTCCTTCATTCCCGGAAGAAAACTTCTGATTATGGAAACTGCACTGCTTAATAGTAATTGGTAAGCCTTATCCCAGTCCTCCTGTTCGAAATCTTCAAACTTGCCCGAAGGAGGCCCACCGGTATTCGTTACAACTATGTCTATATGACCAAATTTATCCAATATCTCTGCTATGATGTTTTTTCTTTCCTCCGCATTTGAAAGATCTCCGGCAACAGCCATTACTTCAGATCCGCTGGCTGAAGAGATTTCATTTTTTGTTTTTTCAAGTGTTCCCTTATCCCTGCCATTGATGATCACTTTAGCTCCTTCCAGAGCCAGTTCTCTTGCCACACTTTTTCCAAGGCCCTGGCTGGATGCACCAACAAAGGCTATTCTATTCTTTAATCCTAAATCCATAAACAGTTAAGAATTGTTTCTCAAATAATTGTCTGTTCCATCAAGCCAGTCTTCCCGGATGGGTGCCCACGTATCAATCTCTTCAACGTCTCCAATCATGAGGGCTTCATGAGGTAAGTGTGCAGGAATCACAATAACATCACCAGCATTAAGGTCCATACTTTTCTCTTTATTCTCCCCAAACCAGAAGCGTATGGTTCCCGAAATAACGCTTGTCACCTGCTCATTGACGTGACTGTGCTGCGGAACTAAAAACCCGTCTTTAAATTTCATTTTTGCGACCATAACTTTTTCCCCATAAACAAGCTGTCGCTCCATCTTGTCAGTAACACTTTCTACAGGAATAGTATCCCAATTCAATTTTTTGATCATATACATTTTGATTTAAAATAAATTAAGATAAGGATATTTATTAAAAGAGAATTCGGGAGTTTTTTTTAAGCCTCTTTAAAATATTTATTCAATATAAAATACTTAAAATCAAATGCGTAAAAATTAAAACTGAACTAAACAGATTAACAGAATAAAATCCTAAATTTAGCTAATTAACACTGCCAGTTTAAATTAGAATATTATGGAAAAATTCAAATTACCGCTTTTACTGTTTTCCCTTGTTTTAAGTCTTGGGGGGATAACAGCTCAGGAGATCACCGGCTCCTGGGAGGGAAAATTAATGGTGCAAGGCACCGAATTACCTCTTAATTTCAACATCACTAAGGAAAATGGAGATTATAAAGCTACAATGGATAGTCCTGCGCAAAATGCTTTTGGTATGGAGCTGGATAAAGTCATGGTATCGAAAGACTCCTTAACTTTACTTTACAATGCTTATGGCATTCAGTATAAGGGGAAAGTTCAAGGTGAAAAGATCACAGGAATTTTTAGCCAGGCCGGACAGAGATTTAACCTCGATCTTTTGAAAAAAGAAAAAACTATCCCTGGCGATCCTTCGTTACCTACTTCTGATGCCGAATTACAAAAGCTTGCAAATTGGGATACCGGAGATTATAAATACCAGGTTGAAGATTATTTTGCACGGCCTAAAGCAAGTACTTTCAGGTTCTCACCTAACGGCAAATATCTATCCTACAGGGAGAAGGATGAAAATAAAAAGAATCACGTTTATGTGAAAAATCTCGAAACCGGTAAGGTTGAAAGAGCAATCGAAGAAAAAGAAGAGTTGGTTCGAGGTTACGGATGGGCGAATAATGAAAGGTTATTATTTGTTATGGACAAGGGTGGAAATGAAAATTATCATCTCTTCGCGGCAGACATCGATGGTTCCAACAGGAAGGAATTAACACCTTTTGACGGTGTGCAGGTAAACATAATCAATGATCTTAATGAGGATGACGATCATGTGATCATTACGATGAACAAAAATAATCCCCAGGTGTTCGAACCTTATAAGATCAATATACATAGTGGGAAACTAGAGCAGCTTTACTCCAATGATAATCCTCAAAACCCTATCATAAGCTATATGTTCGATAAGGATGGTAAACTCCGCGGGTTTGCCAGATTACGGGACGGGGTAAACATCGATTTCTATTATGCTAAAAATGGGGAGGATTTTGAACTTGCGAAACAATTCAAATGGGATGAGAATTTTAATCCCCAATTCAGTTATAACAAGAATAATCCACATGAGGTTTATTTATTATCTAACCTCAATTCCGATAAAAATGAAATCTACTTATACGATATAAAAGAAGATAAGGTCATTGAAAAGCTATTTTCTAATGAAGAATATGATCTTGGCGGGCTTTCACTTTCCCGAAACCGTGATTACGAATTAGATTATTATTCTTATGAGGGTGAAAAACAAAAGATTGTTCCTGTTAGTGAATACTTCAAAAAGATCCATGATAACATCACGGCAAAATTCCCGGATATGAATTATTCTATTGCAGATCATACTGAGGACGAAAGCAAATATCTTGTTTTTGTACAGAGTGATAAGGTTTATGGTGAATATTATTCTTATGACCCTTCCACAGGCAGATTCGAATTGCTATATAATTTAATGCCACAGTTAAAACCTGAGGATATGGCTGAAATGCGTCCAATAACCTTTAAAAGCAGGGACGGAATCACGTTACATGGTTATTTGACCTTACCCAAGGGATCTGAAGGAAAAAAAGTTCCTGTAATCGTAAATCCACATGGCGGACCACAAGGAATCAGAGATTCATGGGGGTTTAATCCTGAAGCACAGTTATTTGCAAGCCGCGGTTATGCAACCTTACATGTGAATTTCAGGATATCTGGTGGTTACGGAAAGGAATTCCTTAAATCTGGTTTCAAGCAAATTGGCAGAAAAGCCATGGATGATGTCGAAGACGGTTTGCAATATGTAGTGGACCAGGGCTGGGTTGATGGAGAAAAGGCAGCCATCTATGGAGGTAGTCATGGTGGTTACGCCGTGTTACGCGGCCTTACTAAAACTCCCGATCTTTATGCATGCGGAGTTGATTATGTGGGAGTTTCCAATCTCTTTACTTTTATGGAAACGATACCTCCATACTGGAAACCTTACGAGGCAATACTTAAGGAGATTTGGTACGACCCTTCTATTCCAGAGGAAAAAGTTATCATGGAAGAAGTATCTCCAGTATATAACATAGACAAGATCAAAAAGCCATTGTTGGTAGTTCAGGGAGCCAATGATCCAAGGGTGAATATAAATGAGTCTGACCAGATAGTTGCTGCACTTCGTAACAAAGGAATCGATATCCCCTATTTGGTGAAGTATGATGAAGGCCACGGGTTTGGAAAAGAAGAGAACAGGATCCAACTTTATGAGACCATGATCGGTTTTCTCGCAAAGCATTTAAAGGACGATAAGTTAAAACAGGAATCGTTTAAAGACTAAATATTAATAGCCCTCAAAAGAGGGCTATTTTTTTTAAAAAATCATCATGGCTGTTTTTTTATCTGTTTA
>CAYWAB010000123.1:0-8537 GCA_964456105.1 uncultured Christiangramia sp.
ACTAAAGCAGTATTTGAAAGATAAGGAACAGTTACGTTTACCAGCCAATTAAAAACGAATCAAAAATTTAAATCTGATAGAATAAATGAGTCAGAACCTTGATAAATTAAAAGAAAAGATTGCCGAGGCCCATAAGGGAGGAGGAGAAAAACGAATTCAAAAACAGCACGAGAAGAAGAAGTTAACTGCCAGGGAAAGAGTAGAGTATTTACTGGACGAAAATTCCTTTGAGGAAATTGGGATCCTGGTAACTCACCGTACCTCCGATTTCGGGATGGAAAAACAAAAATTCTATGGTGATGGAGTAGTGACAGGTTACGGTACGATTCATGGCAGACTTGTCTATGTTTTCGCCCAGGACTTTACGGTCTTTGGAGGATCTCTTTCCGAAACCCATGCTGAAAAGATCTGTAAGATAATGGATATGGCGGTGAAAGTTGGAGCTCCGGTGATCGGTTTGAACGATTCCGGCGGTGCCAGGATACAGGAGGGCGTTAGGTCCCTGGGAGGATATGCGGATATTTTCCATCGTAACGTTAAAGCTTCCGGAGTAATCCCACAAATATCGGCTATAATGGGACCATGTGCCGGTGGTGCAGTTTATTCCCCTGCAATGACCGATTTCACCCTGATGGTTGAAGACACTTCCTATATGTTCGTGACAGGACCAAACGTTGTCAAGACGGTAACCAATGAAAATGTTACTTCTGAGGAGCTGGGCGGTGCCAGTACACATTCTACTAAGTCTGGAGTAACCCATTTAACCTGCGCGAATGATATTGTTTGTCTTGAGAACATAAAGCAACTGCTTAGTTATATGCCTCAGAACAATAAAAAGGCTCCCGATAAACTGGCCTATGAGCTTGGAGATGAACACCGGGAAGTTCTTGAAGGAATTGTACCGGACAGCTCGAATAAGCCTTATGATATGCATGAGGTGATCCAGGGGATCATAGATGAGGACAGCTTTTTCGAGATCCATAAGAATTATGCCGATAATATAATCGTGGGATTCTCAAGGATAGGAGGCCGGAGTGTCGGAGTTATCGCTAATCAACCCATGAGCCTTGCCGGGGTCCTCGATGTAGACTCTTCTAAAAAGGCAGCCAGATTTACCAGGTTCTGTGACTGTTTTAATATTCCTTTACTGGTACTGGTAGATGTACCAGGTTTTTTACCCGGAACAGATCAGGAATGGAATGGGATCATTCTACATGGAGCTAAATTGTTATACGCTTTAAGTGAGGCTACGGTGCCTAAGGTTACCGTTATTACAAGAAAGGCCTATGGAGGAGCCTATGATGTGATGAATTCCAAACATATTGGAGCAGATTTCAATTTTGCCTGGCCAACTGCAGAAATTGCGGTTATGGGTGCAAAAGGAGCTTCAGAGATCATTTTCAGGAAAGAAATAGCGGAAGCTGAGGACCCGGAAAAGAAACTCGCTGAAAAGGAAGCTGAATACGCTGAGAAATTTGCAACTCCATTTGAAGCTGCCCAGAGAGGCTTTATCGATGAGGTTATTATGCCAAAGGACACCCGTCGAAAGCTTATTAAGGCCTTTAGTGCATTGGAAACAAAATCTGTGCTTCGCCCTAACCGGAAACATGGTAATATTCCTCTATAAGATTAAGGATCGAAAACCACTGGATAATTCTTTATGAAATTCAATAAGATCGTTTGTGTTGATAATACCAAGATTAAGGAGGAGACCATTACGGATCTACAGAATTTTAGCAAGGATAAGGTTTTGGTATATAAGGATTACCCAGAATCCAGGGAGGAAGTGATCAGAAGGATAGGTAATGCGGAAGCTGTTCTGGTATCATGGCATACTGAGATCGATAAGGAGGTAATTCAAAGATGTGAAAACATCAAATATATCGGGATGGCATGTAGCCTTTATGATGATGAATCGGCAAATGTGGCCGTAGAATATGCAAGGAGTAAAGGAATTCAGGTAACCGGTATTAAGGATTATGGTGATCCGGGAGTTCCTGAGTTTATCATTTCAGAACTTATCCAGTTATTTAATGGCTATAAGGGTAAACAATGGAAAGAATTGCCGGTAGAGATCAACAGTGTGAGTATAGGGATAATTGGTCTGGGAGTTACGGGAAAGCTACTTGCCGACTGCCTCTTACCTTTCAAACCTGATATTTATTACTATAGCAGGACGAGAAAACCTGATTATGAAAAGAAAGGTATTAGATATCTTCCATTAAGTAAACTCTTAAAACAATGTGAGATTGTTTCCTTTCATCTGCCTAAAAAAGTGAATTTAATGGGAGAACGGGAATTTAAAGAATTTGGGAATGGAAAGATACTTATTAATACTTCCCTTGGTTTGCCTTTTTCGGAAAAGTCTTTTCGTAACTGGATTTTGGAGAAAAAAAATTTTGCGATCCTTGACGGGGATGGAAAGAAAGAACTGGATAAGGAATTAGAGGACGCTGAGGGCATGATCACTACAGAAAAAAGTGCCGGATGGTCATCACAAACTCTTACTCGGCTTTCTGAAAAAGTTTTCGAGAACCTGAGAAAATATTGCAAGGATAACTGATCTTTTGCTACCTATGTATGAATTTTACTAAGAGTGCCAGATAAATATATTCCAATGCTCAAATTATAACAATTATGAAATGGATCCTAGAACCATGGCCCTGGTACGTTTCAGGACCCTTAATAGCAATAATAATGTTTCTTCTCATTTTTATGGGAAAGAAGTTCGGAATGTCTTCCAACCTGAGAACTTTCTGTACGCTGTGCGGAGCGGATCGAAAAGTTTCTTTTTTCGATTTTAACTGGAGGGCACAAACCTGGAATCTGGTTGTTGTGATTGGTGCAGCTTTAGGCGGTTTTATCGCGATTAATTATTTATCGGCAGATCCGGCGGTTCAGATAAACCCGGATACGATTGAGAATTTGAAGGATCTTGGTTTTGAAAGTTCTGGAAAAGCTTATCTACCGGATAAATTATACAGCCTTGAGGCATTAAAAGATCCTAAAGCATTAAGTATCCTGGTAATTGGTGGCTTTATGATAGGATTTGGAGCCAGATGGGCCGGAGGATGCACTTCCGGTCACGCTATTTCTGGGTTAAGCAATCTTCAGCTTCCTTCGCTGATCAGTGTAATAGGATTCTTTATTGGAGGATTGATCATGATACACTTATTATTTCCAATAATATTTTAAAATATGAGACTAGCAGGTTATTTAGTAATAGGAATATTTTTCGGTATCGTAATGTTCAAGTCTGAGGCAGCCTCATGGTTCAGGATCTACGAAATGTTTAGATTCGACAGCTTCCACATGTATGGAATCATAGGATCTGCTCTTATTTTTGGGGTTTTGGGTATTCAGTGGATCAAGAGAAAGAATCTTAAGGATATCGATGGCAAAAAGATTCAATTTATTCATAAGGAAAAGGGCTTCAGCAGATATATGTACGGCGGAATTATATTCGGCCTTGGTTGGGCTCTGGCAGGGGCTTGTCCGGGACCAATCTATACTCTTATAGGTGCAGGTTATATTCCTGTCATCGTAGTGTTACTCTCAGCCATGTTGGGAACCTTTGTTTATGGACTACTAAGAAAAAAATTACCCCATTAAATAAATAATGGGGTTTTCATAATTTGTTGATTCAGGAATATTATTCAGAACCATCCTCAGATTCTGCTTCTGTTTCTGCAGCTGCTTCTAATGCAGCCATGGCGTTCATCATGATCGAATTGTCAAAGTAAAGGTATTCGGTAACTACCTTACCATCCTCTCCATATCTGGCAGTAATGTGTACTGGAATCTGTATGGTGCTGTCATTTTCAGCAATCGTACCTTCCCATAGACCCCAGAAATTCACCCAGGTGTGACCTTCATCTGTAACCACCATTTCATATTCTCCCTCAGAATCTACGAATCCATAGGAAGAAAGAGGAGCAGTGGTTTCCTTATGACTGGAAATGGCCTCATCAGCAGAAACACTTTCGGTACTATTATAATAAAGTGCTGCGGTATCGGCAAAGTGCTGCCTGTACTTTTCCCAGTCGGCATTCTCATAGCTTGCTATAACAGCCTTAAAAGAGTCAATTTCCGGAGAATTTTGAGTGTACCTAATCTCCTGTTCCTTTCCGTCGTTACAGGAAAACATCATTGCTGCAGCTAGAATGCCTAAAATAAAAGTGTTTTTCATGATTTAATCTGTTTAATAGAATTAAATTCTAATTGGTTGATAATTGATTGTTAGTAATTTACCATCCAAGATGGGCAACAGTTCGGATATTAGGGGATAAATTTTAGCCTTAAAAAGGCTGAGCTATTCTATAGATTTAAATTTTTAGCACAGAAATTCTTTAAACCAAATATAAATATACTGAAAATATTGATTATCAGTAGCATACACCTGATTATTTAAAAAAATCTAATCCTTAAAGGAAGAGGTATAGAAAGAAGGTAATGAAATTCCATATTTCACCACAATCAACCGGATACTTATTACAGTAAGAGATGTAACTACATAAATAACATCGGTATCAACACCAAGGTCATGCATGATCACATAGGCACTTGCACCAACCATACAGGCGGTCGCATAGATTTCTTTTCTGAAAATCACTGGAATTTCGTTACAAAGAATATCCCGTATCACTCCTCCGAAAGTCCCGGTCATAGCCCCCAGAGCAACCGATATTATAGGGTTGAGATCGTTCTGGATACCTGTTTCAACACCAGTGATAGTGAATACTCCGAGACCTATAGTATCAAAAAGGAAAAGAGATTTCTTTAAATAATTAAGTTTATTCCGGAATATGATGGCAAATACAGTGACGACTCCAATAAGATAAACATATATTATATTTTCCATCCAGGTTACAGGGGTATTACCAATAAGAACGTCCCTGATGGTTCCGCCGCCAATTGCAGTGACAAACGCAATTATAAAGATACCGAAAAGATCGAGTTTCCGGTTCATTGCTGAAAGCGCTCCGGAAATTGCAAAAGCAATTGTTCCAAGTATATCCAGTATAATGAACAAACTTAATTCCATGCTTGGCAAAGGTAATTTTATCTTTTAAATTTGCCGATACAGAGGCAGTTATCTGCCTTTTATTTTTATAGGTTATCAACAAATAGGGTATCTTAATAACAAAAAGTGTAAGTTTTATTCTAAACTGGCTACTTTTATAAAGCGATAAATAAAGAAATTATGAGTGATAGCATCGAAAGAGTGAAATGCTTAATTATAGGTTCAGGGCCTGCAGGTTATACTGCGGCGATTTATGCTTCCAGAGCAGATCTTAAGCCCGTTATGTATACAGGAATGGAACCAGGAGGACAACTTACAACCACTACTGAAGTTGATAACTTTCCTGGGTATCCTGAAGGAATTGACGGCCCTAAAATGATGATGGATCTTCAAAAACAGGCAGAGCGTTTTGGAACAGAGGTGAGAATGGGAATGATCACTGAAGTAGATTTCTCTAAAGAAAAAGGTGGGATACATAAGGCTCGTGTGGATAATTCCAAGTGGATTGAAGCAGAATCTATAATTATTTCTACAGGGGCGACAGCAAAATACCTGGGACTACCAAGTGAACAGAGATTGCGCGGAGGTGGAGTTTCCGCCTGTGCGGTTTGTGATGGCTTCTTTTACAAAGGTCAGGATGTAGCCATAGTTGGCGGTGGAGATACTGCTGCCGAAGAAGCGACCTACCTTGCCAATATTTGTAATAAAGTAACTATGCTGGTTCGAAAGGATTACATGAAAGCTTCCAAAGCAATGCAGCATAGGGTTGAGAATACCAAAAATATCGATCTTAGATATAATACGGAAGTTGAAGAACTACTTGGAGAGCAGGTTGTGGAAGGACTTCGTATGGTAAATAATCAAACAGGGGAGAAGGAAGAAATAAAAATTACCGGATTCTTTGTGGCAATTGGTCATAAACCGAACACCGATATTTTTAAGGACTGGTTAGATATGGACGATACAGGATATATAGTAACCAAAGGAAAGACGACAAAAACTAACATACCAGGTGTTTTTGCTTCAGGTGATGTACAGGATAAAGTTTACAGGCAGGCAGTTACTGCGGCGGGAACGGGTTGTATGGCCGCTTTGGACGCAGAACGTTATCTTGCAGAAATAGATACAGAAGAGGATATTGAAAAACCTCAAACGAGGCCTGAAACGGTATAAGCTAAAAATCAAAAAAGTCTTCCTGGGACGGTAAAATAGGGAAATCCATCCAGATTTTCTTGAATTGAATCCTAGGAAGGCTTTTCTATTTTTAAATAGCTATTTAAAGATACCGTTTTTGAATTCTTTTTTAGCGATCACAGCCTCATCAAGGAATTCTAAAATTTTAATCTCCGGGTTATTGTAGATATCGGTTTCACTGGTACCTTTCGCTGTGATCTCAAGAACTTCGGTAACGTTTATTCTATTCTCGGCATCCCCCTGAGAAAGAACAGAAGCATTGATACTGGTAAGGTTTTCTCCATCGAATTTTGAAGACTGGTCAGCTCTTAAAGTCAGTTCATTTACATCTCCATCGATCCTTGCAGAAGCCTTTTCATAAAGATCTACTTTAAAAACAGGTGTGTTCACCAATGCTTCCACTTCTGAAGACTGATTCAATTGAAAGTAAACTTCTGAGGCATTTACATTTAATTCCGCTTTTGAATCGTCTCCATGTATTAAATTGAATGTTTTGGCGGTCAACGTCAAATAAGCACGGGAATCGTTTTTAGTTTCCAGTTGAAAGTCTTGAAGAAATAGATCTTGCAAGGATTCCAATTCAATTTTATCTGAAATACGGATACTTTTTAAGGTATCGGAAAAAGTGATTCTTATTTCTTCTGATTTTGCCCTCTGAAATTCTTTGGTGGGTTTTATGTATAATACTTCATCTATCACTTCATAGGATATATGATCGTGCAGATTATCATCAGCCTTAATTTCCATCATTGGTCTTGATCCTTTAAGGATACCGACTTCAAATTCCCCACTTACCTGTATGGAATGGAATTGAGTTAAGTTGTACTGTTCAGTTTTTACGCTTCTACTGCCTTTTATTCTCTCCTGGGCCTTACAGGAACACAAAACGATTAATAGAAATAATGGTAGTTTTTTTATCATAATTTAAATGGATATCCTCAAATATAAGAAAAGCCTCTTAGAAGAGGCTTTTTAACTGGTTGGTTAAACTTCCAGCATATGCTGCTGGTTCTTGAGACTTTGATAGATCTCTATTTTGTCTTCATGATGGTGATCATGAAATGTAGTTTGTGGTTCTTCCATTTGCTGACCAAAAAAAGAGCTCATTACAAAACTTATTAAAAGGTTGGTTAGTGCGCCCATTTTAATTGTTGTTGATTTCTATTCCATTTTCATCGATCCTTATGCGGCTCACTTGTTTGTCGTTTACTTCAAGACCTTTATCACCCACTTTGATGTTCATTTCCTCCCCATTTACATTGATCCTTGCGTTGAAATCATCTGAAGTATCCAGGTCGCCCTCGTTTTCGTTCCAATCTGTATCCTGCTGAGATTCCCATTCATCTTCTACCGGGCAATCTTCACACTGAGTGTCATCTTCTATTACCTTTAAGTAGTGACCTTCTTCACCATTTTTAAGTATATCTCCATAATAATCTGCATTCCTATGGAAAGAATAAGTGTTTTCATCGGCATACAGAGTGGTGCCCTCCGGTAAAAAGAGGGTCACCTGTATTTCCTGATCTCTATATCCATTACTCGCGTCTGACGTATAATAATTATCCAGGAGTAACTCGTTTCCTACCAGGCTGGTCGAATAATTAATTTTGGAGGCTCTTTCACGAGCATCCTCATAGGTTTTTCCCTCAGCCATTTTTATGATCTCGATTTGTGCTGTAGAATCTTTTGTAGATTTTACGATCAACCGTATGTCATTTCCTACCACAACTTTGTTTCCATTGTCGTAGCCAATCCTGAAGTCTGAGCTTCTCCAGCTTTTGCTGGACAATTCCGGATTCTTTCTCATCCTAAGGTATAAGGTATCAGAGGGTGTCACCATTAATTGCTCTGTGTTTACTACTTCTCCGTCAAATGCACGATTGGTAGCCTGGTTTATTCCTATAACCGATAAGCCTATTACCGATAACAACCATACTCCAAGCAACGTAAGCATAGCTATTCTCCCTACTGGTCTTAATTTTTTTACGAGAATTTTTAATCCCAGAACGAACAGGAAGAAGAACGGAATGCCTACTGCAAGAAAGGCAAGTAGCGAAATTAGCCATAATGGCGCACCACTGTTTATTACTTCAATATAATCTGTCCATGGTGCCTCTACTATACCAAAAGTACCTACGGCGAACAGTCCTACGAACAGTCCTATTAGTGTAGCTCCTGATATAAGTAACAGTAAGATGCCAACGAACTTTACGAATAGTCTCAGACAGAACTTGATTAGATTACCAAGGCTTGTAGCTGCCGAGCTCGCTCCGGAAGATGCTTTTTTTCCGTATTTCTCATAGTCTACATTTTTTATACT
>CAYWAB010000123.1:8547-8902 GCA_964456105.1 uncultured Christiangramia sp.
TATACTATCTGAAACTTCGTGAAAACCCTCACGTATCTTCTTTTCGATATTGCTGATGGTTACCTCCTCTCCGCGCATGGCCAGCTTGTCGGCAGTTGTCTTGGCTTCGGGAACAAAAATCCAGAAGGCAATATAGATTAGTATGAAAGCTCCGCTGGAGAATATTGTTAATAAGATCCATAATAGTCTTACCCAAATGGCTTCAATTCCCAGATAGTGCCCTAATCCAGAAGAAACTCCACCTACATACCCGTTCTCAGTATCCCTGAAAAGTTGTTTTCCAACAGTTCTTGTAGACTGACTTCTTTTTGGTTCATCTTCGAAGATCTCCTCATCGACCATATAATCTTCAGGT
>CAYWAB010000124.1:0-8884 GCA_964456105.1 uncultured Christiangramia sp.
AGATCTTATTTACGGGATTCCGGACCAGACTAATGAACAGTGGAAGAAGAATCTAAAAACAGCCCTGGACCTGGATATCCCCCATATTTCGAGTTATGCACTTACAGTTGAACCCAAAACAGCTCTTGAAAAATTCATAGAGAAAGGCAAGGTACAACCAGTAGATGAAGAACAATACAGTGAGCAATTTCAAATCCTGGTAGATATGCTTACAGCTAATGGATTTGAACATTATGAATTCTCCAATTTTGGGAAACCGGGATATCATTCCCGTAATAATATGGCTTACTGGATGGGGAAGAAATACCTGGGAATAGGACCTTCTGCCCATTCTTTTGATGGAACAACCCGTAAATGGAACATAAGCAATAACGCGCTTTATATAAAAGCACTGGAGAACGACCAGGTACCTCAAGAGACAGAAAAGCTTTCACTTGCAGACGGATACAATGAATTTGTTATGACGCGATTGCGCACAAAATTTGGGGTGGATCAAAGGGAACTACAGGAAAGATTCGGAGATAGGTTCGTAAGCCACTTTTTAAATAACGCCAGTAAATTTCTCCAGGACGAACTCATCAGGAAAGAGAATCATACTTTTCATATCACCCAAAAAGGAAAATTTTTAAGTGATGGGATCGCTGCAGATTTATTCTACGTAGAATAAAAGTAGCATTGATCCAGCATTAGGTGTTTTAATGCGGAAATCATTAGAAAAGAAAATCCTGATTTCGTCTTTAAACTTCATTATCATTTATCGATTAACAGTCTTACCTTTGTGAAGATGAACAAAATTCCCATGCTTGCTACTATTAGCCACAATGGCAATTCATATAAGGTAGATTTCTCACTTCCACTGGATATTTCTATAAGCCTGAGGGGTGACGATAAGAATCCGATGGCCTGGTATCTAAAGCATCCGGAGATCAAACCGGTTCACGATGCAAATTTTGTAGGTAAGGTTAGCAAGGGCGCATCGGTAAATTTCAATAATATCTGGTTTAACCCCCATGCACATGCAACTCATACGGAGTGCGTGGGGCATATTACCAATGATTTTCACAGTATTCAACAGCATCTCAAAACCTTCTTTTTTAAAGCGCAACTTATTTCAGTGGAACCACAGAAAAAAGGAGAAGACCAGGTGATCACAAAAACCATGATTGCGAAGAAAATCGAAGGCAATGATGCCGAAGCCATAGTTATTCGATGTATCCCGAATTATATCGGGAAGATCTCAAAGCAACATTCCAACTCTAATTGGCCATATCTCGAGGAAGATGCCGCGATCCTCCTCAGGGAAAAAGGAATAAAACACCTGCTCATAGATCAGCCTTCTGTAGACAAAGAAAAGGATAATGGAAAGCTACTGGCACATAAGGCCTTTTGGAATTACCCTAAAAACATAAGGTATGATGCTACCATCACAGAACTGATCTATGTCCCTAACAAAATCGAAGACGGAGAATACTTTATAAATCTTCAGCCAGCATCTTTTGAAAATGATGCCGCTCCCTGTAAACCTGTACTCTATAAAATCCTTGATTAATGAATACTATTTTAAAACTTGAAGAATTCAGCATGCTATTTTTAGGTGTCTGGGCATTTAGTTTGCTTGACTTCAGCTGGTGGTGGTTTGCGGGTCTGTTTTTTGTTCCCGATATTGGCATGCTTGGCTATATTGCCAATCCAAGGCTTGGAGCGATTACTTATAATATTTTTCATCATAAGGGAATTGCGATCATTCTCGGAATTTTAGGCCTTTACCTGGATAATGAAATTTTACAGCTGGTGGGGATCATCCTTTTCGCACATTCCAGCTTTGACCGCGCATTGGGTTACGGGCTCAAATTGGAAAAAGGCTTTAAATTTACCCATCTGGGAGAAATAGGAAAATAATATGGAATTACTATTTATAGGTTTAGCAGTTGGTGCCATCGTGGCCTATTTCATTTTTGCGCGCTTCAATAAGGAGCGTTCGAAGATGAAGACCAGCGAACAATCTGTAGTATTAATGGATAAGATCAAAAGTGTTTGCAAATTCATAACGGTAGAAGGGGACTTTTCAGAGATCTACCATTATGAGAACATGAAAGAAAAATACCTGAGCCTTTTCCTGGGAAAGAAAAAAGCAATCGTCCTTGTAAACGCGAAGGCTCATATTGGTTTCGACCTCAGTAAGATCAGGATGGAAAGCGACAATCAGGAGAAAAAGATCATCCTTACAAATTTTCCGCAGCCGGAATTATTAACGGTGGAAACCGATTTTAAATATTATGATAAAAGGGAAGGCTGGGCTAATCCTTTTACAACCTCAGACCTTACCGATATCAACCGGGACGCTAAAAAACATATCGTAGACAAGATCCCTCAAAGCGGACTCATGGACCAGGCCCGTAAAGAAGCCTTAGACACCATCATTCTAATGGAAAAGATTGTGGAAACCATTGGGTGGAAGCTGGATTACACAGCTTTAACGCTCGAGGAGAACACTAAGAAGCTTGAAAATTAAAAACCTACGTGATTTCGACGCTTTTAGATCTATAAACAAATGAAAATTGATACTTTCAGGGACTATTGCCTTAGGAAAAAGGGCGTAACCGAAGGCCTGCCATTTGGTCCTGATAATCTTGTTTTTAAGGTAATGGGTAAAATGTTCGCTATAGTTTCGCTTGATGAAGTACCATTGAGGGCAAATTTGAAATGTGACCCGGAGCGTGCCCTGGAACTAAGGGAGGAATACGACGGAAATATATTGCCGGGGTATCATATGAATAAGGAACACTGGAACACCCTGGTTATGGATGGCCGCCTAGATCACCAACTCATCTTTGAATTAATAGATCACTCCTATGAGCTGGTGGTGGAAAGCCTCACCAAAAAACTTAAAAAAGAACTTGAAGATCTCTAATGACAAATCCTACTGAATTTTATAATAAACGAAAGTCTGAATACACTCAAAAGCACAAGGACCTCTCCAAAAAACTAATTCTGTCGAGTACGCTGAGACTGATCGTCTTCCTGGCGATCTGCGCAGTGATCTATTTTTTCTTTGGAAATGCGACCATTATTATTCCTCTTGCGCTGGCGTTGGTCGCTTTATTCATCTTTCTTATTTCCAGGCATACAGATCTTAAAAAGCAAAGGGATAAGATCAAAGCCCTTATCGAATTGAATAAAGAGGAACTTCACATTCTTAAAACAGGAGATTTTTCCAATCTACCTGACGGAAAGGAGTTTGATGTGGAAGGGCATGAATTCAGCAGGGATATCGATCTCTTTGGAAGAAAGTCCTTCTTCCAGTACCTCAACAGAACAGCACTTAAGGAAGGGAAGTCCAGACTGGCAAAGATCCTTCTGGCGAATAAGATCGAAAGGATACTCCAAAAACAAGAAGCCGTTAAGGAGCTCGCCTCGAAGGCAGACTGGAGACAAAACTATACTGCTACAGCCAAACTGGTTAATACCGAAACAGACTCTAAGACCATCCTTAATTGGATAAGGAACTATAAAAGTTTTGTCCCAAAATTCATGAAATGGTTGCCGGCGGTATTTTCAATTTTATCGGTTGCTGTGATGGTTGCCTACTACTTTGGACAGATCGGGTTTTCCCAGGTTTTGCTGTGGTACCTGGTGGGAGTGGTGATCACCGGGGTATACTATAAGAGGATCAATGATCTTTCTTCGAATGTAAGTAAGGCTCAGGACACCTTTCAGCAATATTACCAGTTACTGGGCTTTCTGGAAAAAGAAGATTTCGAGTCTGAGTTGATGATAAAGCTCAAGGACTCCATAAAATCGGATTCCAGGAAGGCCTCGGGAATTCTCCGGGAATTCTCCAAAGCAATAGATGCGCTGGATCAACGGAATAATTTCCTTTTCGGGATCATTGCCAACGGATTTTTCCTTTGGGATTTGCGTCAAAGTTACCGACTTGAAAAATGGTTAGCACATCATCATGCTGCTGTGGAGCACTGGTTCGAAGCGGTGGAAAGAACAGATGCTTATAATAGTCTTGGTAATTTTGCATTTAATCACAGGAACTACGATTTTCCTGAACTGCTATCAGAAAAACAGGGCATCAAAGCGAAAAATCTTGGTCATCCCCTGCTCGATACAGAAAAACGGATAAACAATGATTTCGAGATCGGCCCTGAACAATTCTTTATAATAACCGGTGCCAACATGGCCGGGAAAAGTACCTTCCTGCGCACTGTTGCCCTACAGATCCTGATGTCTAATATAGGCTTGCCTGTTTGCGCAGAAAGTTGTCAGTACACCCCTATCAAACTTATCACCAGTATGAGAACAAGTGATTCGCTGGGAGATGACGAATCTTACTTCTTTTCAGAATTAAAAAGGCTGAAATTCATTGTAGACAAAATAGAAAAAGAGAATTATTTCATCATCCTGGACGAGATCCTGAAGGGAACCAACAGCACCGACAAGGCGATAGGCTCGAAGAAATTTGTAGAACGGCTTGTTGGGAGCAGGTCTACCGGTATAATCGCTACTCACGACCTGAGCCTTTGTGAAATAAGCGAGGAACTGGACCAGGTGAAGAATTTCTATTTTGACGCAGAGATCGAAAATGATGAGCTTCATTTTGATTATCATTTAAAGACCGGTATTTGCCAGAACATGAACGCTTCCTTTTTACTAAGAAAGATGAAGATCGTGGAGGAATAATCAAATAGACGCTGAAACAAGTTCAGCATGACGGCATTTTAAATAATTTCGATATTCGTTGCCCTGATCGGAAGCTTAGAATTGTACGATGGTTTTAATTATTTTTTAACCTAAACGTCACCCTGAACTTGTTTCAGGGTCTCCCAGTTTAGAAAATGAAAACTAGTTATATATACATCCTTTCAAACAAAAACCGATCTGTACTTTACATCGGAGTAACTAGTGAACTAATCAAAAGAATTACTGAACATAAGAATAAAATAGGTTCAGATTTTTGCCGAAAATACAAACTTGAAGATTTACTCTATTTTGAAGAGTTTACAGATATTAAAAAGGCCATTGCAAGAGAGAAGCAATTAAAAAACTGGCATAAGGAATGGAAGTGGAATTTGATCAAAGAATTCAATCCAGACTTAGGAGATCTATTTCCAGAGTTATAAGATGCTGAAACAAGTTCAGCATGACTGGAAGTTGCATCATATATAAGCTTTGAAATTATTTAAGTCCCTGCCTTATATTTGCGATATGGATTCATTATCCCAGATCGTATTAGGAGCTGCCGTAGGGGAAGCTGTGCTTGGAAAGAAAGTTGGTAATAAGGCCATGCTTTATGGGGCAATAGCAGGAACAATCCCCGATCTCGACACTTTTGTGGGTAACTTTTTCGATACCATTACGGCTGTCGAAATACACCGGGGTTTTTCACACTCCATAGTATTCTGCGTTCTTTTCGCTCCAGTCTTTGGCTGGATCATTTCCCAGATAGAAAGTAATAAAGAGGTCGGCTGGAAGGACTGGTCATGGCTGATGTTCTGGGGACTTTTCACTCATCCCTTGCTGGACGCTCATACTACCTGGGGAACACAGCTATTCTGGCCTTTTGATCTTAGGCTGGCTTATAAGAACATTTTTGTGATCGATCCCCTATATACCCTGCCTTTTCTCCTATTCCTCATCCTGGCTTTGAGAAAAAAACGAACAGATCCCCAACGTACAAAATATAACCGGACCGGTATCATCATAAGTTGCATCTATCTCCTGCTTATCACTCCTGCCTTAAAACTTTATAGTTATCAAAAGTTTGAAGAGGCTCTGAAGGAACAGGAAATAGCCTACCAAAGAATGGACACCCGCCCTGCACCTCTTAATTCAATTCTATGGTCTGCCAATATCGAAACAGATGATAGTTTTCTTATTGGCGATTATTCAGTATTCGATACCAGTCCTATAGAATTTCAAAGAGTACCTAAAAATTATCACCTGGCAGGAGAATGGAGTGATAATGAAAACCTGCATCGCCTTATCGATATCAGTAATGGCTGGTATACCTTAAAAATAGAGAATGGTGAACTTTATTTCAATGATCTTAGGTTTGGTAAAATGGACATTACAGACCCAGATGCCCCTTTTGTTTTTAGTTACAAATTATCAGAAGAGAATGGTGAACTTGTTGCTACCGAAACGGAAAAAGAAGTAAGAGACGCAAAGGAACTCCTTCCTAAATTATGGGAAAGGATGATGGGAAATTAAGGTCTATAAGAATAATTCTAAAAATAAAAAGCCCGGCAATTAGCCGGGCTTTTGTTTATTTCAGGAATGTGAGATTACATTTCTGTAGCTTCTGCTGCTGCTTTCTTTTCAGTTAGAAAACTATAGTTCTTGGAGTAATCCAGCATCTGCCCATCAAAGCTTTCAGGTTGGGTTACTTTGATCGCCATGATCTCTCCGTTCTCATCCATTTCAGGAACCAGAACAGGATTAACGAAGCCGCTATAAGGAGCAGATTTGAATTTCTCATTTCTTGCCAGCACCTCTTTATGAATAGCCGGATCAACCTTCACCCCATAATTTTCTACAAGATTTTTGGCAGCCTCATAATCTCCTTCAGACTTTATACGCTGAGTCTCTTTTAAAAGCTCTCCAAACAGTTCTCTTAATTTCTGATAATCCTTGATATCATAATAGGTCTTACCATCTTTCTGCACTTTCTCGATCACACCTTCTTCCTTACCTTTTTCGAAAACCCAGGCGCTAACCCACTGGCGGTTTCTCATATGTGCTTCTTCGATATCCGATCCAGGCTCTATTCTTACGAGCTGGGTCATCAATCCGTTTCTGATATAATCGTTATATGCAGCTTTCCCTAGTTTTTCAACATCATCGGTAAGTCCAAGTTCTTCCAGTTTAGGATCCATAAGGTAATAAAGACCTACAAGGTCGGCACGACCCTCTTCCAGTGTGGAAGCATAGCTTTTCAAGGTTTCTTTGGTTTCACCAACTCCCGGATTCAACTGACCTGAAGCATGACCTACCACTTCGTGTAAGGCAGTATGAAGCTTGTCTGCAGTATTGCCATATTCTTCAGAAAGAAGAATTTCCTCTTCATCGTGAGCAAATTCCTTAAGCTTTTCAGTTCCTCCGGCATTCTCGTATGCGTTGATGATATTACCAAGGGAAACCGACTTACTTCCATGAGCTTTTCTGATCCAGCTGGAATTAGGAAGGTTAACTCCAATAGGAGTGCTTGGAGAAGCATCCCCTGCTTCTCCTGCAACAATAACCGTCTTATAGGTTACTCCAACTACAGAATCCTTCTTATGTTCGTCCATGATAGGAGAATTGTCCTCGAACCATTGTACGTTCTGCTCTACCACGCTCATTTTTTCAGACATGTCAAAATCCTTGATCTGAACAATGGTCTCATAAGAACCGCGGTATCCCATAGGATCATTATATACTTCGATAAAGCCGTTGATATAATCGATATTACCTTCCGTTGCCTCTACCCAGGCTACATTGTAATCGTCCCAGGTTTTAAGGTCTCCGGTTTTATAATATTCGATAAGTAGTCCAAGAGCTTCCTCCTGCTTTTGATTTTCAGCTACTCCTTTGGCTTTTTCGAGCCAGAAAATGATATTATCTATGGCATCTCCATATAATCCACCGCTTTTATATACTTTCTCTACCAGCTGGCCATTCTCCTTCACCAGTTTTGAGTTTAAACCAAAAGCTAGAGGTTTTTCAGGGTTTGGAGATTCTTTTTTCGCGTAGAACTCAGAAACATCTTCTGCAGTGACATCCTCTCCATAGAAGTTTACCGCAGACCCCTGGACAAGGCCTTTCGATTCGTCAAGGTTCACTTTCTTCATATCCTCATCATTGAAGATCACCTCATAGGCTTCTCCAGCCAATTCAGTATTCGTTGCTTCAAGAAGACTGTTGAAATATTCCTGGCTAAAACCTGGCTTAAGTTTATCATTTGAATAATGGTGGTGGATACCATTAGAAAACCATACTCTTTTTAAGTAGGTCTCAAAATCCTGCCATTCTTCAGAGGATTTATCCCCGGTGTATTCGGTATAAATATTTTCCAGAGCTTCCCGAATAACCAGGTTATACTTGTAGTTCTGATCCCACATGATATCCCTCCCTGCAAGACCCGCCTGGGTGAGATAATAAACAAGTTTCTGCTCCTTCAGGCTAAGGTTTTCCCAGCCTGGTATCTGGTATCGAAGGATCTTAAGATCTGCAAATTCTTCAACTTTGTATTCAAAATCTTCAGAAGGTTTTTCCGATTCTACTGATTCTTTATTTTCCCCGTTTTCATTGCAGGAAAAGAAGGTCATTGCTAAGGCCAGCAACGCCACATTAAAAATTTTCTTCATGTTTATTTAAAATTTGGATCTCAAAAATAAGAAAACGGAGAATCAAATCTTAAAAAATCTGGATCTCCGTTTATTAATCTGTTCAAATACTTTTCTCAAGGATGCTGAACTAGGTGCAATAATGAAAATGAACATCTATTTCGTTTTCATCTCGGTAAAATATTTGTAAAACCATGGAATGGTTTCGATACCTTTTAAATAGTTCCAAACTCCGAAGTTCTCATTTGGAGAATGTATGGCATCTGTATCCAGACCAAATCCCATAAGGATGATCTTGCTTTTCAGCTCTTTTTCAAAAAGTGAGACTATTGGGATACTTCCCCCGCTTCTTTGCGGAATTGGGGTTTTACCGAAGGTTTGCTCGTAGGCCTTACTTGCAGCCTGGTATCCTGTAGTATCTATAGGAGTAACATAAGGATATCCTCCATGATGTGGTTTAACTTTTACCCTGACCCCTTCCGGAGCCAAACTTTCAAAATGATCATTAAACAACTCTGTGATCTTTTTCCAGTCCTGATCTGGCACCAGCC
>CAYWAB010000125.1:0-8837 GCA_964456105.1 uncultured Christiangramia sp.
CATGCCTGGAATCCCATAAGTAAAACAGAAAGGCAAGACAATATGGGGATTCTTTTCCTGTATCTTATTTTTCCCAGTGATAATAAGGCCATGATGAGAACCGCAAGGCCCGCTAAGGCTCCAAGCAATCTATTAATATATTCTACCCAGGTATGCGTGGGATTAAAAATGGCATAATCATGTTTGGTATATTCATCCCAGTTGGAAGGATCATAAGTAGGTCCGGAGGTAAAATCTTTATTCGCAACCTTCAGGCTTTCATCTACAATTATAACTTGACCTTTCTCATAATTTCTTTCCGCCTGGAACTGTAGTTCTGTAACTTCAGTAGGAGGGATATAGTAACCAAAACATTTTGGCCAGTCCGGACAACCCATTCCCGAGCCCGTCATTCTCACCACGGCCCCGGCAATAATTACAAGATAGACTAGTACAAGCGATATTTTTACAGATTTGCGATACATCCTGATCAGTTTTCTAAAACTATGTATTGGTCACTTTTTTAAGTCCGAGCTTTTCTCCCTTCTTCAGCATAAAATCCCTTGCAGGTTCATACTGATTTGGGATTTCACCTTCAAGAATCGCCTCTTTGATAGCATCCTTTATTATTCCAACTTCACGGCTTGGTTTAATCCCGAACGTTAGCATTATTTCCTCACCACTTACAGGTGGCTGGAAATTGCGAACATGGTCACGTTCTTCAACCTCTTGTATCTTTTGCCTTACTACTTTGAAGTTATTATGATATTTACGGTATCTCTTAGGATTTTTGGTGGTAATATCTGCCTCGCATAGCACCATAAGGTCTTCTATATGATCCCCGGCATCAAAAATAAGCCTTCGCACTGCAGAATCGGTAACATTGTCATCAACTATAGCGATCGGCCTCGAGCTAAGCAGCACCATCTTCTGAACAAATTTCATCTTTTCGTTAAGAGGTAGACGCAGCCTTTTAAAAATCTTGAAAACCATTTTAGCACCCACGAACTCATGCCCATGAAATGTCCAGCCTGCCTTTTTATGGAATTTTTTGGTAGGTGCTTTACCAATATCATGCAGTAAAGCGGCCCATCTTAACCAAAGATCATCCGTGTTTTCTGAAATATTATCAACGACCTCCAGGGTATGCCAGAAGTTATCCTTGTGTTTTTGCCCATCCTTCTCATCAATTCCTTGCAAAGCTGTTAATTCCGGAAGTATTTTTTCGAGTAGTTTGGTTTTGTAAAGCAAGGCAAATCCTTTGGAAGGTTTTTCACTCAAAAGGATCTTATTCAATTCATCAATTATTCTTTCTTTGGATATGATCTTTATCCTTTTTGCATTATCCTTTATAGCTTTTAAGGATTCAGCTTCTATCATAAAATTTAACTGAGTAGCAAAGCGAATAGCCCTATACATTCTCAAGGGATCATCAGAGTAGGTAATGTCTGGATCAAGTGGTGTTTTAATGATCCTGTTTTTTAGATCTTCATAGCCATTGAAAGGATCCAGAAGATCACCAAAACCAATTTTATTTAATTTAAGAGCTAGAGCGTTGATGGTGAAATCCCTGCGATTTTGGTCATCTTGGAGTGTTCCGTTCTCTACTATAGGTTTTCTGGAATCTTTTCTGTAACTCTCCTTTCTGGCACCTACAAATTCGATCTCCATATCTTCCGATCGAAGCATGGCAGTACCAAAATTCTGAAATACCTGTACTTTTGGTTTTCCGGGAAGTTTTTCGGATACTTTTCGTGCCAGTTCTATGCCACTTCCTACCGCAACGATATCAATATCTTTAGGATCTCCTCTTTCCAGGATGTGATCCCTCACAAAGCCGCCTATCACATAGGCATCTACCCTCAGTTCATCTGCAGCTTCAGAAATTATATTAAAAATAGGTTTGGTTAAAGCTTTTTTGTAATTATGATATTTAGGCATCTGTTAACTCCGTATCACTTTCACCTGCCCGTCATTGCTAAGTTTGATTATTGCAGATGGCTTAGGCGATTTTTTAGATCGGTGCAAATTTACTACATAGTCGACACCTTTTAAAATTTGAGGAGTTATTTGATCGAAGTATTGCGGTGTGGGCTGTCCGCTTAAATTTGCCGAAGTGGAAACCAAAGGCCTTTTCATTCTTTTTATAAGGTCTGAGCAAAAAGTGTCCCGTACGACTCTTATTCCAAGAGAGTCATCATCGCTTATAAGATTTTCGGCAACCCTTATAGGTTTGTCGTAAATTATTGTGGTTGGCTTTTTTGCATATTTTAAAATGTCATAGGCCATCTCCGGCACTTCTTCCACATAATGCTCCAGCATTTTAAAATTGGATACCAGGCAGATCATGGCTTTAGATTCTTCTCTCTTCTTTAATTGATAGATCTTATCAACCGCATCGGCATTTGTGGCATCGCATCCTATCCCCCAGATAGTATCAGTTAGATAAAGAATGATACCTCCCTTTTTTATGACGTCAATACATTTTCTTACTTCCTGATCAATTTTTTCCATAGTGCAATTTTTTATATTCAGCCAGGGTCTTTTTGGCCATGATCTCTACAGTAAAATTCTCCTGTAGTTTGATGAATGCATTTTCAGTGAATTTGTTTTGTAAAATCTTGTCTTTAGACAAAGCTATCAATTTATTACCTAAACCTTCTACTTCATATGGTTTAGTTAGCATCCCGTTCTTCCCATCGGTGATGATTTCAGGAATTCCGCCTACATTGGTGCTTATAACCGGAATTCTGTGATAAAAGCTTTCGTAAATAAATTGTGGGACACCTTCGCTTTGAGAGGTTAGAAGTGAAATGTCGAACTGGGGTATGAAATTAGAGGCATTTGGTATAAAATCCAGAAATGTGATAAAATCATTCAGCCCGAGTTCATTGATTTGTTCCAAATAGGCAGGGGTAAGTTTAGTAAATATCCCTATCTGAACAAACCGGTAATTTTTCAGCTTTTTTTTATTTATCAGATAATCAGCCACCAAAATAAAAGTTTCAAGATTTTTTGCCCGAATGTGATTACCGATATGCCCAACAATAAATTTATCTTCTGGAATAGTTAACCCCTTTCTTAGTTGAAATGGAGTTTCGATGCTTTTATTCATCGTAGTACCATGATAAATGACAGTGAGTTTAGAAGGGTCTTTAATATTCTTTGCTGTCACTCTTTGGGTCTCTTTGGAAACGCACAAGATTTTACGGATATCCGGATGGTTATATTTGTAAAGTGTCCTTGGCCGATCTTTAATGGGAAAAGAGGTCTTTTTACTCAGAATTAAAGGAGGAAGCTTTTTTATTTTTCTGGCCATAACCGCAAGGGTAAGGGCAGTGGTGTCATGAATATGAATGACATCGATTCGATATTTCTTGCAAAGCACCAGGATCTTAAAAACATACCTTAGATCGAGTTTTATTAAAAGAGGAGCAGACTCCGTAATTATCTCTGTTCTTCTAAGATGTGAATGAAAGGGATAATTTCTCGCACAGAGAACAAAATTTTCAACTCCATCCTTATTTAGTTCGCGGCAAAGATTCTCTATATGATTTTCGCCGCCTCCCCAACCTTTGGAAGCTGAAAGATGAAGAATCCTCATTCCCTGATCATTTGTTTTTGTTTCATGGAAGCAGACAAAGGAGCTCCCTTCCATAGAATTTTCATTAACGGGATATACCTTGGTTTTACAAGGCTTGTAAAAAGGTATCTCAGTTGGAGGTGAGTGATCAACAGTTTGTGATACCAGAAACCGTAATGCTTCTTAATGTAATATAGCAATGAGATTTTAAGCTCGCATTTTATTTCGACATTCTTGTTAATACTTGCACTTTTGTAGTGAATGTAACTTAGGTCTGGAACAAGGTAGGTGTGTTTTCCCTTAATCCTCAGTAATCTTCTGCAAAGATCAGATTCTTCATAATAAAGGAAAAGGTTAGTATCGAATCCTCCTACGGCATCAAAATCATTTGCTCTAACAAACATGAATGAGCCTTGAACATAATCCACCTTTATTGGAGCATCATAAATTTTTTTCCGGTCCAGATATTTTTTTGGAAATAAGGACTCTAACAAAGGACGGCGAAGGATTTCTCTGGCAGGAGAGGAGAAATGGTCTATGGTTACCCGGAAATTTTTGTTTTCATCCAGCATCTGTGGAGAGCATAGTGCAATATTTTCATTGGACTCCATGAAATCATGTAATTTCGAAAGGGTATTATTATCGACCATCAAGGTATCATTGTTGATGAATGAATAATACTTGCATTTAGGAGCATATTGGACACCGAGCATATTTCCAGCTCCAAAGCCAAGATTAATCTTACTTCTAACTAATTTTACCTTTTTGGAATTTAGAGATTTAATGCCTTTTTCCAGATTTTCATAATCTTCAAGGGTAGAAGCATTATCCACCAATACGATCTCATGATTAAAATCCTCAGAATGTGATTCAAGAATCGATTTCACACAGGGAATCGTAAATTTAGAGGTGTTGAAATTAATTATAATGGAAACGACATCTTTCATTAAAATAAGTTTAGAATGGAACTCCAGTTTATAGCTTGATTATCAGGTAGAAAGTAATTGGAATTTCCTTTATGAGCTATATGGTTATCTTCAGCGCCATTTAAGACATAAACTGTTTCCGGGATCATTCAAATATTTCTTAGAAAGCGTAAATATAAGGGTTAAAATAACTTCTTAATGGGTATGATTATTTTACCTGAAGCTTTCAATTGGAGTTCAGTAAATAAAATGATTAAAATTGTAGTTTTGCGTTATGAAAGCAACCTTTTCAGAAGCTTACTCCAATAAGCAAACTCAAATAGAAGTATTATTATCAGATTTTGAAAGTCGAGGCAAGACTTTAGATGCACCCGCACGTAATACCATAAAGGTTTTTGAACTTGAGGGAGAGAAGATAACTATCAAATCTTTTAAGATTCCTAATTTAATCAATAAGATTGTTTATAGATATTTCAGAAAGTCCAAAGCAGAACGTTCCTTTAAATATGCATCAATTTTAAAAGAAAAAGGTATTGGAACCCCCGAGCCTATTGGATTTGTGGAAGATTCCACAGGAATAACTTTTGGTAAAAGTTACTATATAAGTAAGCATGTGGATTATGATCTAACCTACCGGGAATTGGTAAGTAACCCGGATGATCCTGAACACGAAGAAATCCTAAGGGCTTTTACCAGATTCACTTATGAACTTCATGAGAACAGGATACTTTTTTTAGATCACTCACCAGGAAATACATTGATTAAAAAAGTCGATTCAGGTTACCAGTTTTACCTTGTAGATCTAAACAGGATGGTTTTTAAGGAACTTTCAGAAACTGAAAGATTTATGAACTTTTCGAGATTGACTCCAAAAAAGGAAATGGTTGCGATCATGGCCGAAGAATATGCCAAGCTTATCAATTCTCCAAAAAGTGAAGTATTCTCAAAAATGTGGTACTTCACTGAACAATTTCAAAATAAATATTGGAGAAAGCAGCGAATAAAAAGGTTCTTGAGGCCTTAAGGTTTTTTTTCTAAATGGTGTTTAAGGAACTCGTCCAATGCTGGTGTAATAAGGTTTGGCGTAAATTCCTTGTAAAGAGCAGGAGTATTTTTCTTAAGGGATTTCGCCGATTGGTTTTTAAAAAGCCGGGGTTTGAAATCCTTAAGTTCCACCGAAACATTGTTGATCCCGTCTTCAAACGTGGCCCATCCTTTCTTATCGATCCAAGGCGAAAAAATTATAAAGGCAGGTTTATCAAGTGCCTTTGCCATATTTATAGCTCCTCCGTCATTCCCTATGATCATTTCACACCTATCCATGATAGCAATGAATTCACGCAAATTCTTTCCAAGCACGTTAAAGAAGATCTTTTTTCTGGACTCTTCCTTGCATAAAGCATAGATATCTTCAGCAATATTTTTTTGAGAGGGGATATAATTAAAGAGTAAGTTGACATTCCTGTTATCAGCTATAAAATCGATTAGCTCAGACATGTAAGCAACAGGATAGGTTTTTGAATCCACACTTCCAATTATGCTAAGCATCAGGGTGGGTTTAGAAGAATCAATACCATTCTCTTTAAAAAGTTTTTCAGCGAACTCCTTTTCGGTTTTTTTTACGAATAATCTAGGTTTTGTTTCTAATTCAAAATTTAGTTCCAAAGGCTTCAATAATGCTAATCGATGCTCTATTGCCAAACCGGCCTTAGTGAGCGGTTTTTCCGATCGTAATACTGTATCCGTATAGAACAGGTCTGTAAAAGGCTTTTTATAAGCTATCTTTCTTTTTGCTCCGGAAAATAGGGTAGGCAGGTAACTTTCAATTTTGGAATAGGCATCGATAACAATATCATAATTCTTTGCCTTAATGCTTTTAATCAGTTTGTAGAACTTTAATCTACTTTCACGATGTTCTTTTTTAAAAAGGATCAGGTTGTCGAAATCCGTATTACCCTCCAGAACCGGCGTGGTCGACTCATACACCATATAATCGATCTGCGCTTCAGGATAAGCTTTACGAAGATTACGGCAAATTATAGTACTTAGCAGCACGTCGCCGATCATTTTCTGCTGGATGACAAGGATCTTCAATTTAAAGACTTTTGAAAGTTCATGGACCTTTTGCTTAACCAGATCCCTTTATCTGCCACGTGATTGTAATAAGACAGTAAATTTTTCAGAATAAGTAAGTTCAGATTGGTTCTTGAAGGGGAAAAGGGAAGCTGTACCAAAGAAAGGAATAATTTTTCGCTAAGCGATCCTGCTATCAGCATACTATGCAAGATGAATTTCTTTATCCCGGAAAAATGGTTGTTGATATATACATGTTTGGAAATGACAACCTCAGATCTTGTAATGGCTTCGATGTCTCGATTCAGCCTTGAAGAACCTCCATGTTTATGACAGATAACCGTTTCCGTGCTTACGGCAAGCTTTCCGCCTTTAGAAATTGATTTTTGACAAAGGTCCACATCCTCAAGGTACATCCAGTAATCTTCATTCCAACCCTCAATTTTCTCAAACCAGTTCCTCGAGATAAAAACAACAGCTCCCGTAACCCAATCCGGATAGAAGAGAGTCCCTTTTTTCCTGAACTTTTTATCTAAATTTTCCTTTTTCGTTATCCTGGTAATTGCCCGGTTTATTCCGAAAAAGCTGAAAAAAGAGGGAAAAGAGTTGTACTGCCTGTAATACTTTCCTTTTTCATTTACCTGTAGGCAGGATAGTATAGCAAGCTCCTCATTCTCTTTGTAGGTGCTTAATAATCTCTGTAAAACATTCTTCTTTAAGAAGGTGTCGGGATTTAAAAAAAGAAAGTAGCTTCCCTTAGCCAGGGAAGCTCCTAAATTGCATCCATTAGCAAATCCATTGTTCCCAGAGTTCACTACGAATTTTACGTTGGAATATTTATTCTTGAACTTCAATAATTCGTTATCACTAGATTGATTGTCGATCACAATTACCTCATATGAATAATTTTCTGAATCCATTTGTGATACAGAATCCAGGCAATCCTTTAAAGGCTCCCATGAGCGGTAATTGACTATGATGATCGAAATATCCAACTTAAGATCTAATTTCTATACGGCAACATTATATTCACGCAGCGCATCATTAAGAGAAGTCTTTTTATTAGTGCTTTCTTTTCGCTTCCCAATAATTAAAGCACATGGAACCTGGAATTCTCCGGCTGGGAATTTTTTAGTATAACTTCCGGGAATCACGACGGACCGTGCAGGAACATGACCTCTGAATTCTTTTGGTTCGTCACCGGTTACATCAATTATTTTCGTTGAGGCCGTTAAAACAACATTTGCTCCAAGCACCGCTTCTTTTTCTACCCTTATTCCTTCAACAACGATACTTCTTGAGCCAAGAAAGGCATTGTCTTCAATAATTACGGGAGCAGCCTGTAAAGGTTCCAGAACTCCACCAATTCCTACGCCTCCGCTAAGATGAACATTTTTTCCAATTTGAGCACAGCTACCAACAGTAGCCCAGGTGTCAACCATGGTACCTTCATCCACGTATGCCCCAATATTTACATAACTTGGCATCATGATGACTCCGGAAGAGATATAGGCACCGTGTCTTGCAACGGCATTAGGCACTACTCTAATTCCTTTTTCCTTATAACCTTTTTTTAAAGGTATCTTATCGTGATATTCAAAAATCCCGGCTTCAAGGGTTTCCATTTTCTGAATAGGAAAATATAGAACAACTGCCTTTTTTACCCATTCGTTTACCTGCCAGCCGTCATCGGTTGGTTCAGCAACCCTAAGTTCTCCTTTATCAAGAAGTTCGATAACTTCTCTAATTATTTTGGTAGTTTCATTATCCTTTAAAAGTTCCCTGTTATCCCAGGCATCCTCGATTTTTGCTTTTAAATGCTCCATTTTCAAATTTTTTTCAAATATAAGAGCTATGACCCAAACTTTATGGACAAACCAATATAAACCTTACCTTTGCGTAAATTTTTGAAATGGCCAGGATCTTAGCACTGGATTACGGAACTAAAAGAACGGGAGTAGCTGTAACTGATGAACTGAAGATTATCGCATCAGGGTTAACTACTGTTCAGACTCCGGAATTATTAAAGTTTCTGGAGGATTATTTTGAAAAGGAAAAAGTAGAGCGTGTTCTTGTTGGTGAACCTAAGCGCATGGATGATACTCCTTCGGAAAGTGAAGTGCATATTCAAGAGTTTTTAAAGAAATTCTCTGAAAAATTTCCCGAGATGCCGTTGGAAAGAGTGGATGAACGATTTACCAGTAAAATGGCTGTTCAGAGCATGATCGACAGTGGTGTAAAGAAAAAAAAAAGACGGGATAAGGCACTTATTGATG
>CAYWAB010000126.1:0-8806 GCA_964456105.1 uncultured Christiangramia sp.
TCTTTTGCCATTTTTATTAAATTTTTAATTTGGGAACCTTCTAAAAAGTTCCAAAATACTGGTTAATTAATTTTTGTTGATTTGAACCGGAGCCATTCCGGTACAGGATTTATTGAAGTGAAACTTATACTATTGCAAGTATGTCATCTTCCCGCATGATAAGGTATTCTGTACCTTCAAGCTTTAATTCGGTACCGGCATACTTACCATATAGTACCATATCGCCTTCTTTTACAGTCATTTCGTGGTCCTTGGTTCCTTTACCAACAGCTACCACCTTACCTTTTTGAGGTTTTTCTTTTGCAGTTTCCGGAATGATGATCCCAGAGGCAGTTTTGTTCTCTGCAGCAACAGGTTCAATAACAACCCTGTCTGAAAGCGGTTTAATGTTTAGTCCCATTTTTTAAAATTTTATTTTGGTTTATTAATTTTTAAAATCGACTAGGAATATCTCGAAAATTATGCCATCAACGCTTTCCTGCCAATAGCCAAAAAAAAATGCCAGCTTGTCATAAGCTGGCATTTTTGATTTTATAAGTATCTGTAAATTTTACTGTGCGCTGTCAGTTTCTACCGGTTGTTGAGCCGGAGTTTGGGTCGCAGGAATTTCTGTATTTACAGGCTCGTCACTTTCAAAGATTCCGGTTTCTGCACTGGCAGGAGCATCCATGATAGTAACATTAGAAAGTAGTATTAAAACCAATAATAAAGTAGCAAGCGTCCATGTACTCTTGTCAAGAAAATCAGTAGTCTTCTTTACACCTCCAAGTTGCTGACCGCCGCCTCCAAAAGACGAAGAAAGTCCTCCTCCTTTAGGATTCTGTACCATAATCACAACTACCAGCAAAAATGCTACGATAATTATTAAAGCTAAAAAAATAGTGAATGTGCTCATTCTTATTCGTTATTAGTATCCTGTAATTTCTCTATTGCCCGAATTTGGTCTGCAAAGAAACCACTTTTTTCGGGATTTTTCAAAATTAATATTTTATAGGCCTGGATAGCCTTCTTATAGTTTTTCTGTTCCAGATAAACCTTGGCTAAGGTCTCTGTCATCAAGGCCTCCGGAGTGGCCAGGCTCTCCTCGGCGAGATTGTTTTTATTGGAATATTTACCTGGTTTTATCTTGGGATTCTTAGAGATGAACTCTTCTATTAGTTCAAACTTTCTTAATCTGCTTTCGTCATTTTCAGGCTCTGTCTTCTTCTCTTCCCTTTCTACTGGCTGAGCCCGGGTAAGTTTCAGCCATTCTGAAAATGAATGTGATTCTTCCTGATTAAATTCCAGAGGCTTACCCATTCCTAGATCTTCTTCCGCACTTTTTTCTTCTTCAGGAGCCACTTCGTCCTCAATAGGTTCAGGCTTTTCAACTCTCTGGAAAAAATGAGGATCCAGCACACGCTCAGATTCGGAACGCTTCATCTTAATAGCCTCGTTAATGTCTATGCTCCTCTTTCCAAATACCTCCTCAGGTTCATAAACGGTAATCTGTTTAAGAATTTCTTCCTGTTCCCTGATCTGTTTGGCGATCTGGTTTTGGTTAAACTCCGGAGAAGTAATAAAATCGAAAAGGATGCTCCTGTCTGTAGTGTAGGCCGCCGTCTTTTTCAGAGCATCATTATATTTAAATTCCTGGTGTTCCTTTAAACCCTTTAAACGTATAGCCCTTGCAGCCTGAAAATAAGGAGCTTCAGCAATGACATTTTCCAGCATCATGGTCTGCTCTGGTGTAATTTCAGCAGGATTTTCCAGCAAATATGTAAGAGTCTTTACATCCATTACCAATCGGTTAAAGCTGCATTAAATACATCCTGGGTAATACGGGTATATATTTCGTCCAGTGCTGTTTCAAGATTTGAACCAACCAATTGTGTCGCGGCGGGATAATCATAAAAGAAAGAGAATCTTTTTTCAAAATCCTTTTCAGGATCAAGGGTATTGTAGAACCTTACATTTACCGCCACCGTTAACCGGTTTTGTGAGGCAGTATTCTGAGCGGTAGCAGACATTGGCGCTATATAATAGTCTACAATTTCTCCTTCAAAAATCAGGTCTCCGTTGTTATTAACAAGGCTTAAACTGGTTTGGTTTTGAATAAGGTCCTGGAGTGAAATGGTAAACGCCCTGTCTACCCCCGGTTCCACAAGATCTGCATTATTCTGAAAAAAGTTGACCTGGAAAGTTTCAGCATTACCCACATCGGCACCGGTAAAAGAGTAGATGCCGCAAGACTGAAGACTTAAGAGCACTACTGCTGAAATTATTACGAGAGTTCTTTTGATCATTTTTGTAGGTTAAAAAATCCTAAGCAAAACAAAAAAATTATAAGTAATGCTAATTAAATTCTTTTGGGTAAAACTTAAAACTTCAGGCTATAAATTATATTGTTTGATCTTACGGTAAAGAGTCCTTTCACTGATCCCTAATTCCTCGGCCGCCGCTTTCCGCTTACCATTATGACGTTCCAGTGACTTTTTAATTAGCTCCAGCTCCTTATCCTGTAAAGAAAGGGTTTCTTCCTCCTCAATCTCCTCTGCAAAATAGTATTTATCCTTTTCCTCCTGCTTTTGGGCTGCGTTTTGCTGAGGGATCTGTAAAACTTCAAGTTTATCATTATCGATATCTGCCTCATCAATATTGTCACCGCTTCCCCCATATATTTTCTGGATCAGGCCTTCATTTTCATCCTGTACTGTTTTAGTATCACCTTCCTGCATCAATTTTAAGGTCAGTTTCTTCAGGTCATTCAGGTCGCTCTTCATATCAAAAAGCACTTTGTAAAGTATCTCTCTTTCATTACTGAAATCACCTTCCTTTTTCTTATCTGAAATTACTGCCGGAAGATTACTCCCCATATCTGGAAGATAATGGCGAAGGTCACTAGCGCTTATAATTCTGTTCTGCTCAAGAACGGAGATCTGCTCTGCGATATTTCTAAGTTGCCTGACATTTCCTCCCCACCTGTATTTCTTAAGCACTTCTACAGCATCGTCCTCCAGTTTGATGGTTGGCATTTTATACTTGAGTCCGAAATCTGAAGCAAACTTCCTGAAAAGCAAATGGATGTCGTCCTTTCTATCCCTTAAGGGAGGAAGGTTTATTTCAACGGTGCTCAACCTGTAATAAAGATCTTCACGGAACTTTTCCTTTTTAATGGACTCGAACATGTTAATGTTCGTTGCCGCCACAATCCTGACATTGGTCTTTTGAACTTTTGAGGATCCTACTTTTATGAATTCCCCGTTTTCAAGAACACGCAAAAGCCTTACCTGTGTGGGCAAAGGAAGTTCTCCTACCTCATCAAGGAAGATCGTACCCCCATCGGCTACTTCAAAGTATCCGCTTCGAGTTTGGGTAGCTCCGGTAAAAGCGCCTTTTTCGTGACCAAAAAGTTCACTATCTATGGTTCCTTCAGGAATCGCTCCACAGTTTACCGCTATGTATTTTCCATGTTTTCTATGGGAAAGAGCGTGAATGATCTTAGGAATACTTTCTTTACCAACACCACTTTCACCGGTCACAAGAACCGAAATATCTGTTGGAGCAACCTGTATCGCCTTTTCAATGGCGCGGTTAAGCTTGGGGTCATCCCCAATTATTCCAAATCTTTGTTTAATTGCCTGGACGGATTCCATTTACAAGTATTCAGTATTAAGTAAACAGTATTCAGTTCTTAAAATTAATAAGCAGTATACTGTAATTATTTCTTTTTTAATTATTGTCACTGTAGCCAACCGCTTCACCAATCAAGGTCGCGCTGGTACAATCATCGATCTTTACATTCACGAAGTCTCCTACTTCATAATTTTCCTTTGGAAAAACCACCACGGTATTTTGTGAATTTCTACCACTCCAGTGAGCATCAGATTTCTTGGATTCCTTTTCTATCAGCACTTCAACGGTTTTACCAATAAACTTTTCAGTGTTATGCCTGCTGTGCTCCTGCTGTAAGTTTACAATCTCCTGAAGTCTTCGTTTCTTCACTTCCTCCGGTACATCATCCTCGAATTTTCTTTCGGCCATAGTCCCTGGTCTCTCCGAATAAGCGAACATGAAACCAAAATCATATTTCACATATTCCATGAGGGATAATGTATCCTGGTGATCTTCTTCAGTCTCTGTAGGGAAACCGGTAATAATATCATGAGAAATCCCGCAGTCCGGAATTAGCTTTTTAATATTATCTATTAAAGTAAAATACTCTTCCCTGGTGTGCAGGCGGTTCATCTTTTTAAGGATTCTGTCACTTCCACTTTGCACCGGCAAGTGAATATAATTACAGATATTCCTGTATTTTGCCATAACCTCTATCACATCCATGGTCATATCCTGAGGATTGGAGGTTGAGAATCTTATCCTCATTTTTGGCTGAGCTTCAGCAACCAGTTTCAATAAACCTGCAAAATTCGTGGCTGTCGCCTTTTGTATCTCAGAAGCATTCTTAAAGTCTTTCTTGAGACCTCCCCCATACCACAGGTAACTGTCTACATTCTGTCCAAGCAGAGTAACTTCTTTGTATCCTTTTGTAGCAAGGTCGTTCACTTCCTCCAGGATACTCTGGGGATCCCTGCTTCTTTCCCTACCTCTTGTAAAAGGAACCACGCAGAAAGTACACATATTGTCACAGCCTCGGGTAATTGAAACAAAGGCAGACACTCCATTGGTTTGAAGTCTCACCGGAGATATATCTCCATAGGTCTCTTCCTTGCTTAGTATCACATTTACCGCGTTCCTGCCTTCTTCAACCTCGTTTATAAGATTTGGAAGATCTTTGTAGGCATCCGGACCAACAACAAGGTCTACGATCTTTTCCTCTTCAAGGAATTTACTTTTCAATCGTTCTGCCATACAGCCAAGAACACCAACCTTCATCCCCGGGTTGATCCTTTTAACCGCATTATATTTTTCAAGGCGTTTCCTTACCGTCTGTTCTGCTTTCTCTCTAATAGAGCAGGTATTAACCAACACCAAATCAGCTTCTTCAAGATTCTGTGTTGTATTAAATCCCTCTTTGGAAAGTATCGAAGCCACAATCTCGCTATCACTAAAGTTCATCTGACAACCGTAACTTTCAATAAAAAGCTTACGACTGTTTTGTGCTTTAGGCTCCATTACCAGGGACTTACCCTGTTGTTTTTCATCTATTATCTTCTCCATATTCACTTAATAACCTGTCGGTTTTTAGACTGGCAAAGATAGGGCTAAAGACTATTCTGACAAAGTGACAGAAAAAAATTTCTAAGATAAACGCAACCTTTTTGAATTTAAGGCATCTAACTATTAACTGACCATTAATCAAATCAATGAAAAAGCTATTCTTTATCGCTTTAATGTTCTTGATTTTAAGTACTTCCTGCGAGAGAGAAGCTAGTACAAATCTGTCCATTATAGCTGTTCCGGTAACACAGACCATCTCAGAATTTAGAGCCTCTGTAGAAATCCAGCAACCAAGAGCTATCAGGGAATCGGGTAAGATCTATGCCTGGGAAGACTATATTTTTATCAATGATAAGAATGAAGGAGTACACGTGATAGACAACTCAGATCCTTATAATCCAACAAAGCTTAATTTCCTGAAGATTCCAAAAAATATGGATATCGCTATAAAGGATGAAAAACTTTATGCTGATTCGGGAATGGACCTGGTGGTTTTCGATATTAAAGACATGAACAATATCACTGAAATCACTCGTATCGAAGATGTTTTCCCTACTTATTATGCTGTTTCACCAGAAGGTGCGAATTATGTAGACTTCAGTAATTTTGATGTATCGAAACAGGTAATTGTAGGATATATCCTGGTAGAAAGAAAGATCGAATTTGCAGGGCCAGAATGGGAAAGGTTTCAGACTGCGGCGAATACTGGGGGAAATACCGGAACTGGAGGCTCTATGGCAAGATTCGGCCTACTGGAAGATTACCTTTATGCAGTAGATCAACAAAAACTTTCAGTTTTTGATATTTCACAAGCTTCAGAACCATCAGTTCTACATTCCGAATATGTTGGATGGGATATAGAGACCCTGTTCAATTATGAAGGTTTTCTTTACCTGGGCAGTTCTACCGGAATGTATATTTATACTCTTGAAGATCCTTCCAGACCTAGACCTGTTTCTTTTTTACAACATGTACAGGGCTGTGATCCTGTGGTAGTGAAGGACAACTATGCCTATGTTACCATTCGCGGTGGTAATGCCTGTGGTCAAAATTTCAATCAACTGGACGTGGTTGATGTTTCAGATAAAAGTGCTCCGCATATCGTGAATTCTTATGAAATGACAAACCCGTTTGGTCTTGGAGTAAAAGATGAGTGGTTATTTGTATGTGATGGAGTAGCCGGACTGAAAGTATACGACATTAAAGACACCCCTAACCTAAGGTTAATAGATCAATTCAGCAACATCCACACCTATGATGTAATTCCTCTTGAGGATAGGCTGCTTATGGTTGGGGACAATATTCTAAACCAGTATTCTTATAAAGGCAATGAGATCAATTTGATAAGTAGTTTCTCGTTGAATTGATTTTCTTTTTGTTTGGTTTTTTGTTAAATCCCCGTTTGGTCGCGGGGATTTTTTATTGGTTACCATAAAAAGTATCAAGAAACCTGTACCTCTCATCATTCTCTGCTTTTATTATCCTGAATTTCTCTTCCATTATAAGCAAAGGAGGATTTTTATCTGAAGCTTCTGCGGGGGGCCAGTGAAGAAGCTCTTCTGAATTGGGATCTCCAGTTTTGATAAAATTCAAAAGATATTTCTGAATCATACTAGAAACTGAATAATCCGTTTCTGTGAGATTTGGATTTTCGATTAAAGGAAGATTTCCCAGAAAATATTCTATCTCTGAAGCATGAGGAGCTCCAGGCATCTTTTTGTCAGGGTCTGTTGCCGATGGCCTTATATGGGTAAAAAGATAACGGTACACCGGTTCATCTGAAGTTTTTCTGTGAAGGTCGAACCATTTCCATGTACTATATGAGATAAATCTGTCTGATGCCAGGGCTGTAACCGAACTGACCATCTCTTGGTAATCAGAGGCCGGATACAATTGCAACACTTTCTCATGAGTTTCGGGATAAACCTCTTTCAACCTTTTGAGGTAATTCTCCCTGTTTAGATCTCCTCCTTGCATAAAAGCTTCAGCACTCATTTCGGCAGAATTCCAGCCCACCAAAAGAGGAATTTGCGCCTGTTCTCCATTTTTAAAAATTTCAACCAGATCAGCCGGAAGAAAATACCCGTCAATTACTGCCGGAAAACCAAATCTGCCAGAATTGTTATAAACTTGAAATAATTCTTCAGTATCAAGATCCATAAGTTCATCCAAGGAATAACCTGTCTTATCCGCGAAATCTACTCCAATCTGTTCCGCGTCATGCAATGGCACAGGAGGCAGTGCAGGTGTGATCGCGGCACCACTTTCACCTATCGCACCTGCAAGCATATCCTTAGATAGCGGAGAAGCCATTTGAGCACTTACCGAAATGGATCCTGCAGATTCCCCGGCAATCGTGATCTTTTGAGGATCACCTCCAAAGGCTCCGATATTTTCAAAAACCCATTGCAACGCCGCATGCTGATCCAGCAATCCATAATTCCCCGAAGCATTATAATCTGACCTTTCACTTAATTCAGGATGAGCAAAAAAACCAAAGATATTTAAACGATAATTTACTGTTACACTAACTATTCCCTGTGCAGCCAAGGCAGCACCATCGTATCTTGGTTCTGAACCGTCTCCGGCTACGAAGCCGCCACCGTAAAAATATACAAGAACAGGTAATGGTTTCCCGGGATTGATTTCCGGGGTCCATATATTCAGGTAAAGGCAGTCTTCACTTTTATTTTTACTCCGGTAGATCATATCCCCAAAAACATTGGTTTGCATAGGTGAGTCAGCAAACTCCTTCACCATTTTTACTCCTTCCCATGGATCAGTCTCTTGCGGAGCTCTCCACCTGAGTTCCTTTACCGGAGGTTGTGCATAGGGGATTCCCAGAAATATGTTCAATTTTTTTTCTGGCTCATAAAAACCTTCCAGAACACCCTGTTCTACTTTAGTTTTAACCAAATCTTGTGCTGAGGAAATATTGGAGATAAAAAGAGAAGAAATTAATAAAACCGTTAATTGGAGACATTTCATGGTAAAAATTTTATCCTTTAAAGATACAATTAGTATTTCTTTTTAGAAATACGGTTACCTGTGATCTGCCGTTGAGCTTTGCTTTTGAATCTCCTTATGGAATCCTTCCGAAGCTTTTGATGTTTGGTTTTTCTACCTTGAACCCTAGCCCTCCATTTTCTCCAATTGGAAGCCCGCATTTGTTCTCTCATGAATTTTATTACATCCTTCTCTGTAAGGCCAAACTGATATTCTATTGCTTCGAAAGGAGTACGGTCTTCCCAGGCCATTGCGATCACCCGGTCTATTTCTCTTTCATTTAATTCAAACTCCTCCGCTACCTTCATTTTGTTTATTGTTTTTTATCTTATTTTAAACAAAGTTAGTAAAAAGGAATAAAAAACCCTCTTCAAATGAAAAGGGCTTCAATATCAATGTTCTGTTTCTAATTAAGCCTGGAACGGTTCAATTGAAACATAAGACTTATCATTTTTCTTCTTGGTAAACTTAACAAGTCCGTCAACCTTGGCGTGTAAAGTATGGTCTTTACCAGCATACACGTTATCACCAGGGTGATGAGTAAATCCACGCTGTCTTACCAGAATGTTACCAGCAATAGCAGCCTGACCTCCAAAGATCTTAACACCTAAGCGTTTCGATTCTGATTCTCTACCGTTCTTGG
>CAYWAB010000127.1:0-8640 GCA_964456105.1 uncultured Christiangramia sp.
TGAATAATTTGGCAAAGAAAAAATTTCAATTAAATAAGGTCAAAAAAAGAATCGACTGCAACGTAGCGTTCCACATTGAATCCCTCTGCATGTTCTGTATTTATAAGTCTCCCCATATCCTGGGCCCTGTACGTAATGCTCTCCAGAAAGTTACTGGTAGAAATTGGAGTTTGAGGTTCTTTGCTGTCTTCAGAGAAGAACTGAGATTCATAGGCTCTTACGGAAGCTAGTTTTTTATCCATATAGCCTGTGATATCCACGACAAAATCCGGTTTCAGGTTTCTCCACTGGATATAATGAAAAACGTGTTTTGGTCTCCAGGCTTCCTGCTCCTTTTCATTAAGAATGGTTTGCACTTTCCTTAAACCACTCAAAAAACAGGCGTCCCTAACCAACTTTGCTCCTTTTCCATGGTCAATATGCCGGTCCTCTATCGCATTGCAAAGCACAATTTCCGGCCTGTATTTCCTGATTATTTTAATGATCTCAAGTTGGTGCGAGGTGTTATTCTCAAAAAATCCATCACTAAATTCCAGATTATCTCTAACCTCTACCCCAAGTATCTCAGCGGCAGCCTTAGCTTCTTTATCCCTGATCTCTGCAGTGCCACGAGTACCTAACTCACCACGGGTTAGGTCCAGAATACCGACCTTTTTCCCACGATCTATTTCTTTTGCAATAGTCCCTGAACAGCTTAATTCAACATCATCGGGATGCGCTCCCACCGCCAGTATATCCAATTTCATAATTATCTTTATTTAATTACTTGCTCTATTGCCTGTTCCAAATCTCTTATAAGATCTTCAGCCTCTTCAATACCTACCGAGAACCTTAGCAAATTATCCTTTATTCCCTGAGCTTCTCTTTCCTCAGGGCTAAGCAAGCCATGCGATGTCTGGCTTGGAAAAAGAATGGTAGATTCTACTCCTGCAAGGCTCATTGAAGGTTTAATCAATTTTAAAGCTTTCATAAATTTGGAAGCATCGATCTTATCATCGAGTTCAAAAGACATCATCCCTCCAAAACCTTTCATTTGTTTGGATGCCAGTTCGTGATCTGGATGCGATGGCAATCCTGGATAATAAACTTTATTTACATTTGAGTGTTCGTTCAAGAATTCGGCTAATTTTATGGCATTCTTGTTTTGCTCCCTAACTCTAATTCCCATGGTTTTTAAGCTCCTTTCAAGTAACCAAACCGTATAATCACTAAGATTTCCTCCAAAATTCTTTGCAATCTGGAATATCCTGTCAATATATCCTTCGGAAGTAATTACGGTTCCGGCTAGAATATCACTGTGGCCACCCATATATTTGGTAGCGGAATGGATAACGATATCAATCCCGAAATCGATTGGATTTTGATTCACGGGAGAAGCAAAGGTATTATCGATCATGCTCACCAAGCCTTTTTCTTTGGCCAGCTTTGCCACTGCCTCAATATCTGTAATCTTTAGCAATGGATTTGAAGGAGTTTCAATATAGATCACTTTAGTGTTATCTCTTAACTTACTTTTTAGAGATTCGATTTTAGCATCTTTTGCAAAACTATATTCGATTCCGAATTTTTCAAACTCCTCAGTAGCCAGGTTATAGGTACCTCCATAAAGAGAGTCCTGGAATACAACATGATCGCCGGCCTTTAAAAAAGCCATAAGACTGGTACTCACGGCGGCCATTCCGCTTCCAAAGATCAAAGAGGCTTCACCATGTTCTAAAGCTGCAATTTTTTTTGCAAGGGCAACCTGGTTAGGTGTATTAAAGTATCTTGGATATCTCTTGGTTTCAACATCTTCAAAAGCGTAAGAGGTAGACATATATAACGGGGATACGGCCCCTTTAAATTGTTCATCCTCCAATTCGCCAATATGCGTACAAATGGTATTAATGCCAATGGAGTTCTTCATAAAGAGAAATTGAAAAAATTTTGAGGCCTAATGTACTAAGAATTCTGCTAACCTTAGGTTTGTATCAAGAAGTGAATTCTCAATTTATCAAATAGTAAATTAAAGTTAAACCCATCGTTATATTCATGGAAGAACTCAGTGAATGGTATCTTTAAGTGATAAAAACATAATTATGAAAAAAGTTAATGCCTTTGCGGCAGATACCAAAGATTCTGACCTCGAACCAATGGACATCAAAAGAAGAGATGTCCTTGCAGATGATGTGAAGATAGAAATCGAATATTGTGGTGTATGTCACAGTGATATACATCAGGTGAGAAATGATTGGAATAACAGCATCTACCCGGTTGTTCCTGGCCATGAAATAATTGGAAGAGTTGTTGAAGTAGGTAAAAATGTTTCAAATTATAAAGAGGGGGATCTTGTTGGCGTTGGCTGTATGGTAGATTCCTGCCAGGAATGTGATGCCTGTAAAGAAGATCTTGAGCAATATTGTGAAAATGGTATGACACCAACATACAACGGGAAGGATAAACATCTGGGGGGACATACTTTTGGAGGTTATTCTGAAATGATCGTTGTAGACCGAAAATTCGTTTTGAATATCCCTGAAAATCTGGATACCAAAGCAGTCGCTCCTTTACTTTGCGCCGGGATAACTACCTGGTCCCCATTGAGAAACTGGAATGTAAAAAAAGGTGACAAAGTGGGGGTGATCGGTCTTGGCGGATTGGGTCACATGGGAATCAAATTTGCCAGTGCTCTTGGAGCACATGTGGTTATGATCACAACTTCCCCTTCCAAAGCCGAAGACGCGAGATCTTTAGGCGCCGACGAAGTTCTTATTTCGAAGAATGAGGAGGAAATGAAAAAACATCAGGGTAGTTTCGATTTTCTATTGAATACCATTCCTGTTGGTCATGATACAAATCCTTATATCGGACTGTTAAAAAGAGATGCCACCATGGTTTTTGTCGGGGCCATCGATGAATTAGATGTTCATGGCGGAGGACTTGTAATGGGTAGGAAAAGAGTAGCTGGATCTTTAATCGGAGGTATTAAAGAAACACAGGAGATGCTTGATTTTTGCGGAGACCATGATATCGTATGTGATATTGAAATGATAGATATTCAGAATATCAATGAAGCATATGAAAGAGTAGTAAATGGCGATGTGAAATATCGATTCGTGATCGATATGAAATCCTTAAAAAATTGATATGAGTTTACTGTCTTCACTTTTGGGAAATGCAGGCGCCATAGATAAAAAAGACCTGCAAGATAAATATGGAAAGTTGCTGATCGATTCTGAAGAGATACAGGCTGGTTTCAAGATCATACGAGATACGTTCATTTTTACAAACAAACGTCTGATCCTGGTGGATGTCCAGGGAATAACCGGCAGTAAAATCGAATACTTTTCAGTACTCTATAAAAGCATTAGCAGATTCAGTGTTGAAACCGCTGGAAGTTTTGATCTGGATGCAGAATTAAAGATCTGGATCTCCGGCGAACAAACTCCTTCGATCTCTAAAAGATTCAATAAAAAGGTGGATATATACGAAGTTCAGAAGTTGCTTGCAGAATACACCCTATGATTTAAAAGATCTTACTGAAATATATTTTGAAGGAACACTATCCAAAGATCAAGATATAGGATTACTTTCCTCTTCATTTTAGCTGAGTTTATATCTTTGTATTTAGCATTTGTTTAATGAACAGCCATAAGATAAAATGACATTACTGGTTACCAATATCAAAGAATTAATTCAGTTAAGAGAACCCAATATTGAAAAGGTTTCCGGAAGGGAGATGAACGAATTACCGAGCATAAAAAACGCTTGGTTATTGATACAGGATGAGAAAATTTCCAATTATGGTTCTATGACCGAACTTCCTGATCTGGAAACAGACCATAAAATTGATGCTACTGGAAAAATTGTATTGCCAACCTGGTGCGATTCTCATACGCATATCGTGTATGCTGGAAATCGTGAACAGGAGTTCGCCGACAGGATCAAAGGTTTATCTTATGAAGAAATAGCTAATCGCGGAGGTGGTATCCTCAATAGTGCGAAAACCCTTCAGAATACTTCTGAGGACGAGCTCTACAATCAATCAGCAAAGAGGCTGGAAGAAGTAATGAAACTGGGAACCGGAGCAGTAGAAATTAAATCCGGTTATGGGCTCAATATGGATGCAGTGTTATAAATACTCCGAGTAATCCGAAGGTTAAAAGAAAACTATTCTTTACCAGTTAAATCTACGTTTCTTGGGGCTCATGCGGTACCAATGGATTATAAGCAGCGAAAGGAAGAGTATATGGATTTGGTGATCGATGAAATTCTTCCAAAAGTGGCCGAAGAAGGTCTTGCCGATTATATTGATATTTTTTGTGAAAAAGGCTACTTCAGCATCGAGGATACAGACAGGCTACTAAAGGCAGCCGCTAAATTTGGTTTAAAACCGAAGATACACGTGAATCAATTCAATGCAATTGGTGGGGTAAAGACAGGAGTAAACAATCATGCTTTGAGTGTAGATCACCTCGAAGTGATGGAAAAGCAAGACATTGAGATTCTTAAAGGAACCGATACTATGCCGGTAGCCCTCCCATCCTGCTCCTTATTCCTGAGTATCCCATATACACCCGCAAGAAAAATTATGGACGAAGGATTACCTCTAGCACTTGCTACCGATTATAATCCTGGGAGCACTCCTAGTGGGAATATGAACCTGGTTGTCTCCCTAGCTTGCATAAAGATGAGAATGACCCCTGAAGAAGCTATTAACGCCGCTACAATAAATGCTGCCTATGCAATGGACCTAAGCAAAACTCATGGCAGTATTACTAAAGGAAAGAATGCCAATTTTATTATCACCAAAGAAATTCCCTCTTACACTTTTCTTCCCTATGCCTTCGGAACAAATTCTATCGAATCTGTATTTATAAACGGAAAGGAAATTTAAATTGAAAAATCTAAAGATTTACAGACCAAGGGATATAGAAAATCTTATCTCCAAAAGAAAAGGAGAAGTTAAGTTTGGAGAAAGGATTGGTTTTATAGAAGATCTGGAAACCCTGGGTTCAAACCCGGCGAAATTTGTTTTAATTGGTATTCCAGAAGATATTGGAGTAAGGGCAAACCAAGGTGTTGGAGGTGCTTCGAAGGCCTGGCACTCCTTTCTCAAATCATTACTTAATGTTCAGCATAACAGATTCAATAGATCTGAAAATCTTTTATTACTGGGTGAGATCAATTGTGATGAATTGAACAAAAAGGCATCCCACATTGATAAATCAGATCCAAATTATCATGTTAAACTGGGAGACCTGGTTAAGGAGATCGATATAATGCTAGCTGAAGTTATCGAAAAGATAATTTCTTCTGGAAAGACCCCGATAATTATAGGCGGTGGACATAACAATGCCTATGGAAACATAAAAGGGGCTGCAATGGCCTGGCATAAACCCTTAAATGTCATGAATATTGATGCTCATACAGACCTAAGACAGCTGGAACACAGGCATAGTGGTAACGGTTTCAGTTATGCAATCAAGGGTGAATATTTATCTAATTACACTGTCTTTGGTCTACAACAGAATTATACTCCAGAATATATTTACCAAGAAATGGATCTTTCAAAAAATATTCATTATTACCATGTTGAAGACCTTCTACAAAATCCACTAGAACTAATAGATCGATTTAAAGAGGCTTTAATTGAAATTAATACTGATCCTTTTGGCCTTGAACTGGATTGTGATGTTATCGCAGATTTTCCCAGCAGTGCACAGTCACCGGTAGGATTTTCTTTAATACAGGTCAGGAATTTTATAAAACTAGCAGCAAAAGAACCAAACTGCACATATTTGCATATCTGTGAAGCGGCACCTACAAAAGATACTCAGAAAATGGTGGGTAAGGCATTATCTTATCTTGTCACCGATTTTATTCATTAAATCGACTTAGTTTTCATTTTTTAACCTATTCCCTGCATTTTGACGCTGCCATGGAAAGCGTCCTTCGATTTCCAGTTCTATGGAAAGACTTAGAAAGGTACGTATGATGACTATTACCCCGAGGGTTAAAACCTTATCCATTGTGGGCTCGGTAACTACCGTGGCTATAATATCGGCGGCAACAAGAATTTCCAGACCAAGCAAAATACCTTTTCCCAATTCCTGCCTCAATAATTTGTAGGATCTTTTTCCTTCTGGCTGAAGTGAGAAAATATATTTTCCAAGAGCGATCAAGGTTCCTATCACGATAGTAATCACACCTGCTGCTTCAATAAGCTTTGCCGTGTATTCAATATAGACTGTAAATTCTTCCATTTACTCTGAAGATAATTTCTGATACACTCCGTTGGTCCAGCCGAATCCATCCTGGGTAGGATATTCTCCGCCTCCGCTCTTTTTACTCAGATCCTCGACGTTATATTTTTCCAATAACTTATAAGTATCCTGATATACTTTCTTATTGAGATCCAGCCACCTCGATTTGATGGTAGCGGCAAGTTGATCTTTATTATAATTCTCTAGTCCTTTTATAGTCAGCCACTGTAAAGGAGCCCAACCATTTGGAGCATCCCATTGCTGACCCGTATTATAAGGAGTACTTACTACTCCCCCCGGCTTAAGAAATACCTCATTTATCTTCTCGGAAACGTCCTCTGCTTGCTGGTCATTCGCAATCTCGAAAAACAGCGGGTATACCCCTGCCAGGGATAGCCTGCCAGTAAATTCTTCTTTTATGAAGTTATAATCCATAAAAAATTCTGAAGACGGATCCCAGTGATATTTGTTTATAGCCTGTTTTCTATTCTGTGATTTTTCTTTGAAATCATTGGCAGTCTCTAGATCTCCTGAAAGTTCTGCCGCTCTCGATATTGTTTCCTCCAGATTATAAAGAAGTGAATTGAGATCTACAGGAACGATATGCGTAGTGTGAATGCTACTAAGTTCAAAGTTGCCCTCATCATCCGGTTGTAACCACCTGCTTGAGAAATCCCAGCCAGATTCGGCCCCTGCACGTAAATGTCGGTAAACTTCCTCCTTGGTTAATCCAGGATTATTTTTCGTGGCTTCTTCCGCAGTTTCAACATCCTCCCTATAACTCTCAGGTCTTGGAGTAGCTTTATCATCCCAGTATCGATTAAGTACAGATCCGTCTTCAAGTTTTACCACCCGCCGAAAAGCTTCCTTACCCTTCAGTTCTTCCGCTCCATCCATCCAGAATTCATATTCTTTTCTTAATTGCGGAAGGTACTCTACCAAAACTTCTTCTCCTTCAGCCTCGGCCAGCACCTTTACCATCATGGCAAAAAATGGGGGTTGTGAGCGCCCCAGATAATAGGTTCTGTTTCCATTCGGAATAAATCCATAACGATCTATCAGGAAAGCAAAATTATCCACCATATTCCTAATCGTCTTGATTTCTCCGTCCTCCTGTAAGCCTAACATAGTAAAATAACTGTCCCAATAATAAATCTCTCTAAATCTTCCGCCCGGTACTATATAAGGATTTGGCAATGGAATAAGTGTGCCAGAGATACTATCGTTAGCAGGTCTCTTTAGAACTTCCCAGAGTTTAGTAATATGTGTATTTATGGAAGAAGAATCAGTTTTAAATTGAAATTCATTGCCGGGAACTTCAAAATGCTGCTCCACGAACTCTGAGATCCCGGACCTTGTGGTATCATTCAGCATATTAAAACGTTGCCTTATCAACCCAACATTATATTGAGGAATTGCGTCCACAAATGTCTTGCTGTCCTTAAAAATCTCCTTGGTCTGTACATCGTAAAAAAGATCTCCGTAAAGTTCTGCCGGTGGCAGTATTTCAACCTTTTCATCAACAGTGGCAAGTTCCTGCTCAGGATCCGGTCCTATTTTACAGGAAACAAAAATTAATACTAATAACGCGTAAAAGGAAAAAGTGTAAGAATATTTCATGCCGTATAATTTATACACTATAAATATAAGTGAATTTAGAAATTTACTATCCAGAACAATAGTTGAAAGTATTTTCTAATTTTGAAAACTTTAAATATCAGGTATGGAAATTATTTCATGGGATCCCCAATATTCAGAAGAATTTAAAAATATGAACCTATACTGGTTAAATGAATTCTTCTGGGTAGAACCGCACGACAAGGAAGTCTTAGGAAAGCCAGAAAAATATATCATAGAACCGGGAGGAGAGATATTTTTCGTTAAAAAAGCCGGGAAGATAATTGGTTGTGTTGCTTTAATGAAAATAGATGAGGGTATATTTGAACTTACCAAAATGGCAGTTAAACCCGAGTTTAGGGGTAAGAAAATTGGTCATAAGCTTTTAAAGCATAGTCTGGAAGCTTCAAAAAAGAAAGATTGGGCCGAGCTGATCATCTATTCTAACAGAAAACTAGAAAATGCTATTCATCTTTACAAAAAGTTTGGATTCGTTGAAATACCTATTGAGGAAAATAACCCTTATTCCAGGGGAGACATCAAAATGAGATTAGAGCTTTCTTAAATCTTTACTAATTGGATATGCTCTCATATACTGGTTTACTAATTTTAGTAAAATTTAATTCTATGAAGAAAATACTAACCTTAGTAATGGCCGCTTTATTACTAAGCGCTTGTAAAAATGAAGCGAAATCTGATCAGGAAAATTCGACTCAAGTCGCCGAAAATGAAGCCATCAATAACGAAATGGAAACCGACACTGAGGAGCTCGATATAA
>CAYWAB010000128.1:0-6641 GCA_964456105.1 uncultured Christiangramia sp.
CTCCCAGCCTGTAGTTCATCACCTCGGCAGTAAAGAAATCTTCATCAGTGGCCGATAGGCTTGGTGCTCCGAACATCAACATCGATTGTTTTGCTCCCGGCACGTCATAAAAATAGATCTTTGATTTTTCAGGAAGTTCAAATTCAGGGATCTTTGGGAAATTAACACTTTTAGGTGGCCAATTTGCAGAGATCGCTCTCACTGCTCCAATGGCATTGTCTTTCTCGATAGCTCCGACTACTAAAAATGTGGCATTCAAAGGAGAAAGCTTTTCATCGTAAAAATCCTTTACGTCCTCCAGGCTAATATTTCCAATTGTTTTCTCTGTACCCAGCTCGTTATAGGAAAGAATGCTCTCCTCACCATATATCAGTTTTTTAAATTCATTTTCCGCGATACTGCCAGGGTCTCCTTTTTGCTGCTGCAAGCGACTTAATGTCTGTTGCTTGATAAGATCAAATTCCTTTTCATCCCATCTAGGTTCCAAAAGGATTTCCTGAACAAGCTTGATTGTTTCTTCATAGTTTTTTGCAAGCGTTGTTCCAGAGATCGTTATTTTCTCTTCTCTCGCATTCACATAAATTGAGGCGCCTAACAATTCAATAGCTTCTTCAAGCTCGGCAGGAGTCTTGTTTGCTGTCCCTTTGGTCATCATGTTTGCCAGTAAATTGGATATTCCTGCTTCAGATGGAGTTTCCAGTAACTGGCCACCTTTTATATCGATACTGAACTGTACGAGTGGCACTTCTTTGTTCGTGATTCCCATCACCTTCATTCCTGAAGGCATTATTGTTTCCCATACGTCAGGAACAATCAATTCAGGCTTGCCATGATAAGGAGGTTCAATACTCCGATCGAAGGAGGAAGGAGTTTTTTGATAACTTAGGTTTTCATCAAGATCCAATGATTCCTCAGCTCCTTCAACGATCTTTTCTTCTATCACTTGAGCTTTTTCTGAACCTTCCAGAGTAAGTTCAAGCTGACCCTTAGGTACAAAACTCGTAGCCACGAAGTTTTTATTTTTCACATAAGTATTATAAACCCTCATGATATCTTCCGCAGATACCTCTAGAAGCTTTTCAACTTCTTTATTGATATAGTTAGGATCATTAGCGAAAATTTGATATTGTGCCAATTGAAATCCTTTTCCTAGTACACTTGAAATAGAGTTGTAAAAAGAGGTTTCAAGTCCCGCCTTTATTCTTTTGAGATCCTTTTGAGGGATTCCATTCTTTTCGAACTCAGCAAAAGTTTCCTCTATGGCTTCGTGAACACTATCAAGGTCTTTCCCATCGTAGGCTCTTACCTGAAGCATCAACTGCCCTGCGAGTTCTGAAGTATAATTGAACATATTTACGCTACCGCTAATTTGCTTTTCCTCCACCAGCTTCTTATATAAAGGAGCATTCTTGCCTTCGGAGAGATACCGGCTAAGGATCTCTAAGGCATAAGAATCTGGATGATAAGAATAAACGGACGGCCATGCCAGAGTTAATTCCGGCAGTTTTGCGAAATTGTCCTCATGATAGCGTTTTTTAGATTCATCTAATGAAACCATTCTTTTGTCCAGTCTTTCGATCTTGGGTCCGCGAGCTATTTCATCGAAATATTTATGAACCCATTCTTTGGCCTGTTCCTTTTCAAAATTTCCTGAGATCGTAAGAATTACATTATTAGGAACATACCATTTATTGTAAAAATCCTTTACATCCTGAAGCGTTGCATTTTGAAGATCCTCCAGGCTTCCAATAACCTGCCAGTGGTATGGATGATTTTCAGGATATAGGTTTCTGTCTATAACGTAGAACGTATGTCCGTATGGACGATTATCAACACGTTGGCGTTTTTCATTCTTAACCACTTGCTTTTCTTTGGCCAGTACAGGTTCAGTAACAGTATTAATGAAATACCCTAGTTTATCAGCTTCAGCCCAAATCATTTTTTCCAGGGCATCACTGGGGACTGTTTGAAAATAATTGGTACGGTCCCGGCTGGTAGAACCATTTGCTCCAGATCCTCCTATACGAGCACTTAATTTATCCAAGCCGCCTTTACCAAGGTTTTCCGATTCCAGGAACAACAAATGTTCGAACAGGTGGGCGAAACCTGTTCTTCCTTCTTTTTCCCTGGCAGAACCCACATGCGCCGTTAAGGCAACTGCAACTACCGGATCAGATTTATCCTGGTGCAGGATTACCTTTAAACCATTTTCAAGATTGAATGTTTCGAAATCTACAGAAAAACTCTCCTGGGCCTGGCCAAAACCAAATACTCCAAGAAATAGAATCGTAAAGAATATCTTATTATGTCTCATAATTATAAGCTACTACCGTTATTATTTGCAAAGAAAATTGAATTAACAAAAAATAGTTTTCCGTTTTGCCAGAAAGCCCTGAAAAGTGGGTTATCAACCATATAGATCAGGCTTCCGTCTCCCATCGGGACTTCCCCAAAAACCAGGGAATTATTTAAACCTTTTAACGCTTCACTCCCTGCAAATCCTGACACAACTTCAGCATCTTCGATGTAAGCAACATTATAACCCTTATCTAATAAAGAATAGCTGTCATTACTAAGTTTTAAAGTGAAATATTCATTCTCATATCCAAATGCCATAGGATGAGAATTATCTACCCTGGTTTTAATGATACTTCCGGTAATAAGGTTTTTAATGCTTTCTCTTTCTCTTTGCGAATAGGGAGTCAGGTTAGGAGCCGAAGTGCTGTCCTGAGGCCTTAAATTTTCCTTAAGGATAAAGTTTTCTTTTCCCTTAAAAATGTTCAGGGCGTTACCCATGGCTACTAATTTACCTCCTTTGGTTATCCATTCCTTTAATCTACTGATTAAGGCATCATCAATAAGCCCACCATACCAGCCTGTTGGGAATATTAAAACATCAAATTTATCCAGGTTGGTCATTTTCAGGTAATCGGTACCTAAAGGAGTAACAGGATAATTAAGCTCCTGCTCAAAAAAGTACCAGATCTCTCCAAAATTAAGTGAGGAAACCTCCTCTCCTCTAAGAAGACCGATCCTTTCTTTATTGATGATCTTGATTTCTGAAGAGCCAAAATCTGGACCACTACCGGCAAAACTTGTTACGGCAGCCAGAAGATCTCTTTCATATTCATTGGCGATAGCTACGACCTTCTGGTCAAAATTCGGATAATTAATATTATCGCTTTTTGTAATCACAAGGCTCCCGGGAGCAAATTTCTTTCCGTTACTTTGAAATGGAACTTCACTGAACCTTACTTTAATACCTTCTTTAATTAGTTCAGCCAGAAACCTTGCATCATCCATACTGTTCCATTTCGCAATATAACCTGCACCTGATGGATTTATGGTATTATCTATATTTTTAACTATACTTGATGAATTTCCCTGTATGATTTTTTTACTTGCTATTGCATCCAGACCGTAAGCATAAGGTAAGCTCCATGCGGTTATATCATAGGTCAATGAATCTGCTATTTTCGTTTTTGGCTCAAAGAGCACTTTTACCATTTTACCTTTAGGCTGATCTGTTGAAACTATAAGCGAATTCTCTTTTAGATCCAGAGTTCCATTTTTGTGTTGTTTATAATTATAACCGCTTACTTTTCCAGGACTTCCGAAACCGTATCTGATCTCGTGCCTGTCCAGTAATTCTGTTAAAGCCTCTATTTTGTCCTGTTCTCCGTTCAGTACATAGCTTTGATATTCGTAATTAGAATTGTTGAAGAAATTTTTGAATTCTTTATTTAGTTCAGAAGCGTTTTCCGAAGCGATTTCGATGGTTGAAAGTCCGGTAGTAAAATGATGCTCAACACGATCCTTCAAGGTAAGAATATACCCTTCATCGGTCTCTATTCCAAGTCCAGCTCTTCCGTGTCCTGCCTGCTCGTAGGTCATTCCTATGGATCCAAGGTAAGTTGGATAAGTGTCTCCGTAGCTAGGATAAAGAAGATCGAATCTTTCACCTGTAAAATATAACCATCCTTCCTCATCAAAATATCTAGCATGGTTTCTCCCGATCCTTGTTTGGAAATCACGCTGAAAATCGGTGATCACTTCATGATAAGGTTCTGCAGCAGGAGCAAAATAATAAGGTTCGTTAATTCCCTGCTCGTGAAAATCTACATGAATATGAGGCAGCCAGTCATTGTAGATCTTTAGGCGTTGCCGGGTTTCTACCTGAGTAGCCCAAGCCCAGTCCCTGTTCAGGTCAAAAAGGTAATGATTGGGTCTGCCTCCCGGCCATGGTTCGTGATGCTCAACAGCAGACTGGTTTATGTTATAGGGATCAGTCTTTACCTGGTTGTACCAATTGGCATAGCGGTCCCGGCCATCCGGGTTGATGCAGGGGTCTATTATAACAATGGTATTCTCAAGCCATTGCTTATTCTCGGTTATAAGATTATATAAGGTCTTCATGGAGGCCTCGGTACTGGAAGCTTCGTTTCCATGTACATTATAGCTTAGCCAAACGATAGCTATTTCAGGATTTTTTGAAGAGTTTCCGATCCCAGCACTGTTCAAATGAGTATTTCGAATTTTTTCCAGATTAGCGAGGTTTTCTTCAGTAGAAATTAAAGCATAGGTAAGTGGCCTTCTTTCATTCGTTTTTCCATAGGTGTGATATTCTACCATAGGTGAATTTTCGGCTACATGATTGAAGTAGTCAACTACATCTGCATGTCTTGAAAACTGGGATCCCAGTTCATATCCAAGAAAGGCTGAGGGACTTTTAATTTCCTGTGAAAGAATTGATTGAGTCAACAAAAAGAAGACTGTAAAAAAGCTAAAGTAATGTCTCATTAATTTTATAAATTTTAGTAAGCCGAGTAAAGATAGCACCTAGCATGGAATTAACTAAAATTTAGAGAATAAAATACCTAACTTCGATATCTTTGCAACCAGAATAGAAATCTATGCCATCTGACTGTATTTCCTATCGCGAAACGAATTATTTTTCTGATTTCATACTCGATTATCTTTCCGAAAAAACTGAGCTAAAAGAGTTCTATAAACTATTTCCCGAGATCGGAAATTTCGAAACTCAACTAAAGGATAAAACGGTTAATTACGATCATAAGATAAGAAAGGACCTAGTTGATGTTCTAAAGGTCCAGTATAAAGGAATAGAAATGTCAGATTCGACCTCCTCCAACCTGGATTTGCTTGTAAAGGATAGTACTTTTACTATAACCACAGGGCATCAGCTCAATCTTTTTACCGGTCCATTGTATTTTCTTTATAAAATCGTTTCTACAATAAACCTTACAAGATTACTGAAAAAGAAATACCCGGATTATGATTTTGTTCCGGTTTACTGGATGGCTACCGAAGATCATGATTTTGAAGAAATAAATTTCTTTAATCTTAACGGAAAGAAATTCAAATGGAATAACGCGGATAAAAGGGCAGGGAAGGCTGCAGTTGGATCACTGTCAACTCGTGGTCTGGATGAAATTTTTGAATTATTCAGTTCCGAAATAGGAGGCGGAAAGGATGCTGAATATTTGAAAGACCTATTTAAAGTTGCCTACCTGGAGCACGATAATCTGACCGATGCGACAAGGTATATTGCGAACAGACTTTTTGGCGAATATGGGCTTGTAATCCTTGATGCGCAACATAAAGCACTGAAGAAATTTTTCGTTCCATACGCCAGTCGCGAGTTAGTAGAACAGAATTCCTTCAATACTACAACCGCCACTGTTCAAAAACTGAATGCCCTGAATTACAATATACAGGTAAATCCCAGAGAGATCAACCTTTTCTATCTTACTGATGAGCTAAGAGAACGGATCATCAAAAAGGAAGGGAAATATTTTGTAAATGGCACTGAGCTTAAATGGTCTCAAGAGGAGATTTTGAATGAGCTTATGGAACATCCGGAACGTTTCAGTCCAAATGTGATGCTTAGACCGCTTTACCAGGAGGTAATCCTGCCTAACCTATGCTATATTGGTGGTGGGGGAGAGCTTGCCTACTGGTTGGAACTAAAATCTTATTTTGAAAAAGAAGAGGTGACCTTTCCTATACTTTTATTGAGGAATTCGGCCCTTATCCAGACTGCAAAGCAGAACATTAAACGAGAACGATTAAATATTTCGCTTAATGAACTGTTCCTTAAACAGCATGAACTTATCAATAGAAAGGTGAGGAAGATATCCAATATCGATATAGACTTTTCTGAACAGAAAGAACATCTGGTTAATCAGTTCCAGGGAATGTATGAACTTGCTGAAAAAACAGATAAATCTTTTCTTGGAGCCGTAAAAGCCCAGGAAGTAAAACAGCTTAAGGGACTTGATAATCTAGAAAAGCGTTTGCTAAAAGCCCAGAAAAGAAAGCTAAAGGATGAGGTGGAACGTATTGCCGAACTACAAAACGAGTTATTTCCATCTAGAAGTTTGCAGGAAAGGCAAACCAACTTTTCAGAATTTTACAGGGAATACGGTCATGACCTTATAGAAAAAATAATGCATAATTTGAATCCGCTGGAGGCGGAGTTTAAAATACTGACCTTTGGAGAAGAATAGAATGCATACTATAGATATGGATCTCGTAGAAATGACATTGGATGTCATGAAATATACCATAGACCGTATCTCTAATGTTACACCGGAACTAGGTTCACCAAAAATGGTAGT
>CAYWAB010000128.1:6651-8602 GCA_964456105.1 uncultured Christiangramia sp.
CTATTACGAATAGTGGGAGAAACCATTACTCCTGAAGGAATCGGTGGTGAAAATGCCTTTCAGTTATTCAGGGATGTACTTGTAAAAGCTACTGTACCTATTGACCATCCAAGACACCTCGCTTTTGTACCCGCAGCGCCTACAAGGGCTGCTATTATGTTCGACCTTGTCACTTCCGCATCAAGTATACATGGTGCTTACTGGATGGAAGGTGCTGGTGGAATTTTTTGTGAGAATCAGGCCATGAAATGGCTGGTTTCTCTTACCAAGTTGCCCGAAGGTGCTTTTGGAGTTTTCACTAGTGGAGGTACTGCTGCCAATCTATCGGCTTTGGTAACGGCAAGAGAAGAATGGAGGGAGCATAGACCAGATCATGCCCATAAAAGAGCTCTGCTTTTGACTTCCACAGGAGCCCACAGTTCTATCAAATCCATGGCCAAAGTGATGGATGCCGATGTACATCTAATAGAGTCTGAAGAAGAATATCTTTCTGGGGAGGATTTAAAAAACACCATCAAATCGCTTAGCGAGAATGACAGAAGCCGACTGTTCACTGTGGTTGCCACAGGAGGTACTACTAATGCGGGTATAATAGATGATTTGGAGACTATTGCTGAGGTTTGTGAAAAGGAAGAGGTTTGGCTACATGTAGATTGTGCTTATGGAGGCGGTGCATTGGCTGCGAACTCTGTTAGGCATTTGTTTAACGGAATAGAGAAAGCAGATAGTATAACCATAGATCCGCATAAATGGTTGTTTTCACCTTACGATTGTGGAGCAGTAATCTATAAGAATCTGGAACTGGCTAGAAAAGCCCACTCTCAAAAAGGGGCGTATTTGGATATTTTCAAAGATGAAGGAGCTCAGGGCTTTAATCCTGCCGATTATCAGATCCAGCTTACCCGAAGATTAAGAGGAATGCCTTTATGGTTCTCCCTCGCTATGCATGGCACCAATAAATACAAAAAAGCAATAGAAAGAGGTATTGAGCTTGCAACTATTGCTGCAAATAAGATCATGGAAAATGACCATCTTGAACTGGTCAGACCTGCTAGTTTATCCGTGGTTTTGTTCAAAAGGAAGGGATGGAGATCTGAAGACTACAGAGACTGGACCTACAGGAACCACAGAGAAGGTTTTGCTTTGGTAACACCATCCCTGTGGAAAGAAGAAAGTGTTATAAGGTTTTGTTTTATCAATCCTGATACAACAGAGGATGATATTGACCAGATCCTGGCAACTTTAAAATAATCTTAAGATGGATCCATTTTGGATCCCTTAATTTTTTCATATCTTAAATGAGATCAATGATTTGGTTAAACCCAAATCTATTAGTCAAATGACGTAATTAGTAACCAACTAAATCAATTTAATATTATGAAAAAATTATTTGCTTTTTTATTTGTATTTTCTGTATTCAGTTTAACAATTCATGCACAAAGCGCAGAGGAAGCAATTAGGAAGAATTCTGAAGAAATGCAGGCTTCCATAGCTGCTGGTGATTATGAGAAGTTCGGTTCTTTCTTTGCCGACGATGTTATTTTTAAACTCGCCGGGCAGAAACCCATAGAAGGTCGTGCGGCAGTAACCATAGCTCATAAGCCTATGACGGAGCAGGGAATGAGACTAGTGGTCGTAACTCAGGAAGTTATCGAATTTAATGGATATGCCCATGAATTTGGTGAATATGAAATATATGCCAAGAATGGCCAAAAAGTTGATGAAGGAAATTATTCAACTGTTTGGAAAGAAATAGATGGTGAATGGAAGATCTACCGTGATGTGGTTAGTTCATCCATTGCAGCTAAATAGAATATTAATAACAAAAAATTAAAAGAATCCCGGATTAACCGGGATTTTTTAATTTAAAAATCAGCAATTCATTTTTGAAGCTTTGATAGAATCTTAATTAGGATGATTTTAGCTCCATAAATTTAATAGAGTTGCAGGT
>CAYWAB010000129.1:0-4276 GCA_964456105.1 uncultured Christiangramia sp.
AAAGGAATAAAGATTTCAGTTGAAACTAACTTCGAAGGGATGTTCTACAAGAACTATAAGATGCACTTTGGCTTTGGTTACCAAATCACCATAGAAAATCAGAGTAACGACTCAGTACAGTTGAAATCAAGATTCTGGACCATTAAAGATGCTTTGAATGATATTGAGACTGTTTCAGGCGAAGGCGTGATTGGTAAAAAACCTGTATTAAAACCAGGCGAAAGTCATACTTACAAGAGTGGCTGTTTACTTACCGGTCCTTTTGGTGCAATGAGCGGTTATTATAATATGATCAATTTCAGCACCGCAAAAAAGTTCAAGGTTAGAATTCCTTCTTTCAAACTTAGTGCACCTTATGCATTAAATTGAACATATTCTTCTATTACTTTATTCTTTTTTAGATCCTTATACCAAAACCGTAAACTATCCTTTGAATTGAAAACCTGGGTAATACTTTGAGTTTTTAAAAATCCACGATCGATCACAAGATCGCTCTCAGGATTTCCTTCTCCAGCATTTTGATGAAAATCAAGCAAATTATCTGGTGAAAAACCTTTAGATTGTTTCAGATCCTTAAACCATTTCTTTCTAAGATCCTTCATTCCTTCAGTATACAAAGGGGAAGAAGACCAAATATAGGAGCCAAGCTTGAGCCTGTTTACTTTTCTTTGCTCTTCATTCCATAAAAATTCATAAAAAAGAAGCCCATTAGACCAGTCTACGATAATCATGGTAAAAGGTTCAATATTTTCCAGTTGATAGTTTTCTAAAAGATCAGTAAGATCATTTCCCGCTAAAAACTCCTTCACCACGACACCCCTGCTTTTGCGATAATTAGCTTTCCTAACATGAGGTTCTTCCGCACCATTCATCAGACAAACACATCTATTACTTTCGCTAACACCAATCCAGGTACCTCCAGCCTGCTCATCCTTTGGATAATATGCTTTTACCGATTGAAATTTTGAATATTTAGGAGGTATTGTCTTACGACTTACGGCCTCATCTCTATTAGAAGTAAGAATAAATCCGTTGGGAGAATCCGGGGAAGGGACCAGACTAATAGTACACATGTATAAAAGACAAAATTTTAAGGAAAATTACGAAAAAAGTTAAGCTTTAGTGAAGTACTTGCTTCAGTTATTCAAAACCACTTAATTTTTTTACCTTTAGCGGCATTAGAAATAACCGAAAAAAGCAAAAATAATATTATGGGAAAAGGATTTTTTCACGTTCCTGTAGCAGTTAACGAACCAGTTAAAAGTTACGCTCCGGGAACTCCCGAAAGAGAGGAAGTTTTACTAACCTACAAAGATCTATGGAACGCCAATACAGAGGTTCCACTCTATATTGGATCTGAACAGGTTAAAACAGGGGATACCAAAACCATTAATCCTCCTCACGACCACAAGCATGTGGCCGGAACCTATCACGTAGCAAAGAAAAAACATGTTGAGAAGGCGATCGAGGAAGCTCTTGAAGCCAGAAAAAAATGGGCTAAGCTCGAATGGGAGCAGCGTGCAGCGATCTTTTTAAAAGCTGCCGACCTTATTTCTGGTCCCTACAGACAAAGAATGAATGCCGCGACCATGATCGGTCAGTCAAAGAATATCTACCAGGCTGAGATAGATTCGGCTGCAGAGATCTGCGACTTCTTGCGATTTAATGTTGAATTCATGGCTGAACTTTATAATGAACAACCAATTTCTTCAGACGGCAATTGGAATCGTGTGGAGTATAGACCTCTCGAAGGATTTGTTTATGCCATTACTCCTTTCAACTTTACCGCAATAGCCGGAAACCTTCCTTCAAGTGCAGCGCTTATGGGTAATGTAACCGTTTGGAAGCCTAGTGACAGCCAGATGCTGTCTGCTCAGGTTTTAATGGAAGTTTTTAGAGAAGCCGGTGTTCCTGATGGTGTAATAAATATGGTAAACGGGGATCCAGAAATGGTTACTAATACGGTTCTTGCCAGTCCAGATTTTGCCGGGATCCATTTTACCGGTAGTACCGAAGTGTTCAAAGGAATCTGGGAGAAAATTGGAAAGAATATCCATAATTACAAAACTTATCCAAGAATTGTTGGGGAAACCGGAGGTAAGGATTTTATTCTTGCCCACCCTACTGCAAATCCTAAACAGGTTGCCACTGCGATCTCAAGAGGTGCTTTTGAATACCAGGGTCAGAAATGTAGCGCGGCCTCCAGAGTTTATTTACCAAAAAGTATTTGGCCACAGATCAAGGATTTTGTGGTTGCAGATGTTAAATCTTTCAAGATGGGAAGCCCTGAAGATATGGGGAATTTCATCAATGCGGTGATACACGAAGGTGCATTCGATAAGTTAGCAAGCTACATTGATAAGGCTAAGAAAGACAAGAACGCTGAGATCGTGGTTGGAGGAAACTACGACAAGTCCAAAGGCTATTTTATAGAGCCAACAGTGATTTTAACCACAGATCCTCATTATACTACCATGGAAACCGAATTGTTCGGACCTGTAGTTACAATATACGTCTATGACGATAAAAACTTCAGTGAAAATAAATGGGCAGAGATTTGTGAACTCGTTGATAACACCAGTATTTATGCGCTCACAGGAGCAATTTTATCCGGTGACCGTTATGCAGCCGCACAGGCAACAGACCTTCTTCAGAACGCCGCGGGTAATTTCTATATCAATGACAAACCAACCGGCGCAGTTGTAGGTCAGCAACCATTTGGTGGAGCTAGAGGCAGCGGTACCAACGACAAAGCAGGATCTAAAATGAATCTAATGAGATGGGTTTCAGTACGATTGATCAAAGAAACCTTTGTTCCAGCAACGGATTATAGGTATCCATTTTTGGGAGAATAATCCTGTAGGAAATAAAAAATAAAAAAAGCCGCTGTAATCCAGCGGCTTTTTTATTTGTTACTGACTACCAGTTATTTGCAACTTAGATTGAAAATTCTTACAAATTCATCGACTTTTCAGGTTTTTTAGCGAAAAAATAATAGGATTCGGAAAAATTGAGTTACTTTTAAAAGCTAAATCACTCTTCCCCAACTATTTGTGATTTGGTTATGGCTCCCCCGCTTTAAGCCTACTGTTATCCCTACATGACTATTGTTGTATTTAAACCTGGAAACTATGGGGAAAAGATTACAATTAATATTCTTATCGCTATTCTTAATATTCCCGATCTTAATCTGGGGACAGACCTGTCCTAGTTCGGTTTCGATAACTTCATCAGAACCGGATAACACTATTTGTGAAGGTGATTCAATCACTTTTGAAGCAAATCCTAATGGAGAATCAGGAACTTTTACTTATGAGTGGAAAATTGGTACCACAGTACAAAGCGAAACTTCAAATATCTTTTCAACCTCATCGCTGGTGAATGGCCAGGTAGTCTCTGTCAAGGTTACAGATGCAGGAGGAACAACATGCTCAGTATCAAATAACGGGAGTCCTATAACGGTAATTCCAACAAAAACTCCTACAGTTAATTTTAATGTTCCTAATAGTATTTTATGTACTGGAAGTTTAAAGCTTACTGCGACGAACACTAATGGAGGAAGCAATCCTTCCTATGATTGGTATGTAGATGGAAACCTTGAGCAATCTTCGTTATCCAAGGATTTTACATTTAATTATGCCAATGCAAAAAATTATGAGGTCAGGGTTGTCATGACTAGTAGTTATGCCTGTCCTTCTCCAGGAATAGTAGAAAAAATTAAGACAGTTACAATTTCCCCAGATGTTACTATTTCTTCGTCTGACCCGGACATTGAAGATGCTTGTTTAAATATTCCTATTACTCCTATTGAGTATGCCATAGGTGGTAGCGGAACCGGAGCTTCTGTATCCGGTCTTCCATCAGGAGTAACTGGTAATTATAACAACGGCACATTTACTATTTCGGGAAGTCCTACGGTAACAGGAAGCTTCCCATATACGGTAACTACTTCTGGTCCTTGCGGTAATACCTCAGCAGGTGGTACTATCACCATTTTAAAGGATGCTACTATTAACTTGACTTCAGGAAACAATACACAAGAAGTTTGTCAGGGGGAAAATATTGCAGATATAGTTTATACCATTGGAGAAACAGGAGATAATGCGGTGGTAAGCGGCTTACCTTCCGGAATTACCGGTACGATCGCTGGAGCTAATTTTACCATTAGTGGTTCTTCGACCGCGACAGGAACTTTTGCTTATTCAATTTATGCGACAGGTGGCTGTGATGATTCTCCCTCTCTTAATGGAACAATAACGATTAATGAGAATCTAAC
>CAYWAB010000129.1:4286-8494 GCA_964456105.1 uncultured Christiangramia sp.
TCTTCAGATGCCGATAATACTATTTGTGCAGGGGATTCTGTCACTTTTACTGCAACTGCCACTAATGGGGGTACCACACCTTCATATCAGTGGCAAATTGATGGCGAGAATAAAGGACCGGACAGCCCTACTTTTAGCACAACCGAATTAACCGATGGCCAAATCGTAAGTGTTACCATGACTCCAAGTAGCGAAATCTGCTTGGCTCAATCTAGTGCTACAAATTCCACCGAAGCATTCACGGTTAACCCCATACTTAATCCAGGAGTAAGTGTTGGAGTAAGCGATAGTGATATTTGTGATGGTGATGAAGTAACTTTTACTGCTACACCGATTGACGGAGGTTCAAACCCTTCCTATCAATGGAAACTTGATGGAAATAATGTTGGAACCAATAGCCCTACTTATATTACCAGCAACCTGACCAATGGGCAAAATGTTACTGTGGTGCTAACCTCCAGCGAAATCTGTGTTTCTAGCCCTACAGCTATAAGCGAACCGGTTAGCGTAACCGTTAATCCCAAACTCACTCCTGAAGTTTCAATTAACTCTGACGATCCTGACAATATTATTTGCTCTGGCACTTCGATTACTTTTTCGGCAACCTCCACAAATGTAGGATCCTCTCCTACTTATCAATGGTATGTTGATGGAAATCCGGTTGGTCCAAATAGTGATTCATTTACTACGTCAAATTTAACTGATGGCCAAATAGTAAAGGTAATTGTATTCACCAGTGAAGAATGCAAAACGACGGATTCCGCAGAAAGCAATGAAATAGCAGTTGAAGTAGATAATGTGTTATCGGGTATAACTCCCGTTTTCGATAACACCAATCCCGATCATAACAGCACAGCTATCTGTCCCGTAACGAATGTTACCTACAAAATACAACCAATCCCCGGTACGCGCAGTTACAACTGGACGTATCCCAGTGGATGGACCTTAGTTTCCCAGAATCAAAATGAGATCATTTTAAAAGCAGGATTAAATGCAGCTAACGGAGACATAATGGTAACTGCAGAAAATGAATGTGGTCTTTCTCAACCCTTAACGCAAACAGTTACTACAGGAACGGCAGTACTTGTAGATGCCGGCCCGGATCAAACGGTATGTCGAGGAACCAATTCGATAACCCTTGCAGGACAAATTGGAGGAGCTATAAGTCAGGGTCGAGATTTTGACTGGACCGTAAGCGTCTCAGGAGGCAGTTTGGCGGATCAGACAGGTAATAACGCTAGCAAAAAACTCACGGCTACCTATACCTTACCGAGTAACATTAGAGATAATGGCGGAACCATAACCTTCACTTTAACTTCAGCTAAACCGGCTGGAAATTGTGAGGTGAAAACAGATCAAATGGTGCTTACCGTTCTAAAAGATGCAACCATATCAGATCCCGCAAATAAAGATCAAACGGTATGTATTAATACAGCTATTTCAGATATTGATTTTACCATTACCGATGCAGGTACAGGAGCCAGCGTGTCCGGTTTACCAGCAGGGCTTTCCGGTAGTTTTAATGCAGGAGTATTTACAATTTCCGGTATTCCTACAGAAGATGGAGTTTTTGCTTATACAGTGAATACAACAGGGAACTGCGGTTCTCAACAAACTTCTATTGGAGGCACTATAACGGTCACACCGGATAATACGATCACAGATGCTGCTAATAAAAATCAGACGGTTTGTATAAACAATACCATTGCAGATATGGTATTCCCGATAAATTCCTCGGTATCCTCTGTTAATACAAGTGGATTACCTTCCGGAATAATAGGAAGTATTTCCGGAAACGATTTCATAATAACCGGTACTCCAGGTGTCTCAGGTACTTTTGATTATGTGCTTACCACAGTAGGTGACTGCGAACCAACTTCCACTACAGGAACAATTATAGTAACGCCAGATGTTACTATAAACGATCCGACTAATAAGGTTCAGGAAATATGTATAAATACTTCAATAGATCCTATTGAATTCATAATCACTGAACCCGGTAATAATGCAACCGTAGATGGTTTGCCGGCCGGATTGAGTGGAAATTTCAATAATGGTGTATTTACTATTTCAGGATCACCTACCGAGGCCGGAGCAAATCCAGGAGATATTGGAGTTTTTAATTATACGGTAACCACCCAGGGAGATTGTGTTCAGGAGTCGCAAACCGGTACAATTAGGGTAATACCAGATCCTACGGTAACAGATTTTTCCTACCAGGCAAACATTTGTACTTCCATACCTGGTAGTTTAAATCCAAACCTTGATGGAAATGGAGACTACATTGGCGGACAGTATTCCGCAACTCCGGCAGGACTAATTATTAGCCAAAGTTCAGGTGCTATAACACCTTCACAAAGTACTCCGGGAACCTATACCATTACCTATCAGGGGCCTGATACTTGTGTCCCTGCAGTCGCCACTACGGAAGTTACCATAACTGCCGAGCCCTTTGTTGATATTACTTATGAAGATCCATTTTGTAATTCGAGTTCCAGCTTGATGTCACCAATTTTTTCCAATGGTGTAGGTAATTACGAAAATGGGGTTTTCTCTTCAGAGCCAGGAGGTCTTTCCATAGATCCTGCCACCGGAGATATCAATCCACAGGTTTCAACTACTCCAGGCACGTATGATATTTTCTATACCATAGACGATTCCGCTTCAGGATGTAGTGTGGTGATAATGAGCACTACTGTTACTGTTACTCAAAATCCACAGGCAACAATATCTTATCCAGCAACGATTTGTTCTTCTGAAACCTCAGTCACAGTTGGCTTCTCAGACACAGATGGAGCCTGGGAAAATGGAACATTTTCAGGGACGAGCGGCCTTGCTATAGACGCAGATGGAACGATAGACCCTTCTAACAGCACCATAGGTAACCATACCGTGACCTATACTATAGCCTCAGCGGCAGGATGTGCAGAAGTGGTTTCAACCGCAAGTTTTACAATAAAAGAGGTTCCACTAATTACCACAGATCCAATAAATACCGGGGTATGTTCTAACAGCCCCGCAGAATTTGAGGTTGTAGCAACTGGAGACGATCTTATCTACCAATGGTACAAGATCCTGGAGGATGGATCAGAGGTTGCCATTCCAGGAGAAGATGAAGCAATCTTGAGCTTTTCCAATGTCACTTCTGCAGATGCACTTCAATATTATGTTACCGTGTCCGGAAGCACCGCCTGTGCTACTGATACTTCAGATGTTGTTACTTTAAACGTAGATGAGGATATAGTAATCACAGAACCTTCACAGGATATTACCATATGTGAGGATTCGCAGGAAACAATCACTTTTTTATTTAAAGGCCATGCGAATGGTGAAGTTTTAACTTTCGATTGGTATAAGGACGGGAATATCCTGGTTGAAGATCCTGGTAAAATTGATTTTGAAATTTCCGGACCTACGGGAGCTAATGGTGAATATACAGGAGAATTAACTATTACAGATCCACAACCCGGGGATGCAGGAGATTCAGGAGTCTACTACGTTGTCGTTGACGGGCCGGATTTTTTCACCTGTTCTGCGGCCACTTCAAATACTTTTACTTTTAGGGTTGATCCAAAACCAGAGCCTCCCACTGTATCAGACCAACAATTCTGTCTTGAGGAAGATGCCGGTTATCTGACTGCTACCGGTGAAACAGGAAATGATATCAAGTGGTATACTTTTGATGGGGCAGATTATAATTATATCGGCGATAATATTTTAATAGATACCTCAAACCCGCAGGTTTTTGAATACTATGCCACTCAAACCAGACCCAATGGTTGTGAAAGTGATTTCTCAGAAAAGTTGACCATTACTGTTTTAGACATCCCGGATCCTATTTCCGATGAATCCATCGTTTTTGAGTATTGCTTTGAAGAAGTTGTTGAGGAAGCCATTTCTGTTACCCCTACAGATGGAGCTACCTTAAACTGGTATGATAGCATAGACGCCGTTGATCCTCTAGGATCGGCTCCGCAACCGAATACATCAATAGTCCAAACCACGACCTATTATGTGAGCCAGACCTTTACTTCCACCGGATGCGAAAGTGACCGTGTTGCAGTACCGGTCATCATTAAAGAATTACCTAATGTAAATGTTTCCATTGACGGAGGTGATAACGAAATTTGTTTAGGAAGTCCTGTAAACTTCATGGTGAGTGGAGCTGACTCCTATGAATGGAGTTTGGATGGGGTTGAAATTTATAC
>CAYWAB010000130.1:0-8447 GCA_964456105.1 uncultured Christiangramia sp.
ATCATCCTTCCGAAATTCGAGACTTTGTAGATAAAGCGGTCTTCCCAGGAATCTTTGTGTAGGGTCTTCCAGATTTCCTGTCTGTAACTTTTAATCATAAACTTTTGCTCTAAATTGGTCTTCTTCTTTTGATTTAATTCCTAATGCATCGTAGATATATTTGAAAGTAGATAATAATTCGGGCTTACCGTCAACAAGGGCTACATCGTGCTCAAAATGGGCACTTGGTTTGTTATCAGCGGTAAGTATTGTCCAGCCATCCGGTAGCTGTTTTATTCTTTTAGTTCCCATGTTGATCATAGGTTCTATTGCTACAACCATGCCTTCTATGAATTTCTTTCCTCTGCCACGTTTTCCATAGTTGGGCATTTCAGGATCTTCATGCATGGTTTTACCTATGCCATGACCAACTAGTTCTCTTACTACTCCATAGCCATGGTCTTCTGTATATTTTTGAATAGCGTAACCCACATCGCCAACACGGTTACCTGCTTTAAACTGTTCTATTCCTTTATAAAGCGATTCTTTGGTTACGTCCAGTAATTTTTTTACTTCAGATGTTACTTCTCCTACCTCGAAAGTATATGCGTGATCTCCGTAAAATCCATTCTTTATGGCACCACAGTCAATGGATATAATATCTCCTTCCTTTAGTGGTGTTTTATTAGGAATGCCATGTACTACCTGAGCATTTGGGCTCATGCATAAAGTATTTGGGAAGTCATATAAACCGAGAAATCCCGGTTCTGCACCATGATCTCTAATAAATTCCTCAGCCAAAGCGTCCAATTCAAGGGTGGTTACTCCAGGCTTGATCTTGGAAGCCAGCATTCCCAAAGTTTTGGATACGATTAGAGCGCTTTCACGCATTAATTCAATCTCTTCTATGGATTTTGATATGATCATATTTTAAAATCTTCCGAATAAACCAGTTCTCTTTCTTTTCTTAACCGGTTTCTTATTTGTTAATGATTGATAGATCTCTCCCCATCCTTTTAAGCCTCCAAGATTACGGTCATCGATAAAAATATCCGCCAGAATCTTCCTGCTTATAGTTTCATCGAAATCTTCTTCGGGATAACTTTTGTTTACAGCGTAAAAATCAAGTCCCTTATCTTTGCAGAAATCAACAGCCTCATCTAGTTTATCACCATGTCTGTAGGTCCAAAGGATAAGACGGTGACCATCTTCCTGCAATTTTTTAAGCGATTCGAAAGCGAATAAAATAGGTTTACCTATCTGGGGATATCTGTTCTCCACTATAGTGCCGTCAAAATCAACTGCTATCGTTAGAGAATTTGGCATGCCTCTAAATTAAATATTTTTTTATTATTTAAGGATTTTCTTTTCACCGCTAATTCGCATAGGAATGTTGATATTCTTTTCCGGTAACGATTTTAGCTATATCCTCCTCTATACTTTCGCCCTGGGGATACTCCACAAATCTATTCACTTCTTTACCGTCCTTATAAAAGATTATGGTAGGAACCATTTGGACATCTAAATCCTCCTCAATTTTAGAGGGAGTTGTTTTGTTATAGTCCACCGCATGCAATTCAAGCTTTTCGTAATTGTAATTGGCTTCATCCAGAATTTTTATAAGCTTGGGAACTTCACGTTTGCTGTCTCCACACCACGTTCCCATTAATACTTTAATCTGATAGTCCCCGATATTTTCCTGGATTGCCGACATTGATTCAGGATCTGGGGTGAACTCCTCATACCTCGGTTCAAACCAGGTAGAAAAAGGTTTTTGTTTTAATTCCTCTTTAGTAAAATCACCAAGTAACATATCTTTTTGTTCTTCAACCTGAGATTTATTTGGTTTTGGTTCAGAAACCAATTCCGGTGACTTTTTGGTATTACCGCAACTTACGGTGATTATAGCGAATAGTATAAGAAATTTATTCATGGAGTAAATTTAAATAAGTGAATCTTCAGTCATAAGATCTGGTTTTTGGATACCCATTAGTTCTAATATTGTCGGTGCAATATTACCTAACTTACCGTCTTTAATAGATTTTATATCCTTATCCATTAAAATAAGAGGTACAGGGTTAGTAGTGTGAGCCGTATTCGGGCTGCCGTCTGGATTTTTCATTACCTCACTATTCCCGTGATCTGCGATGATTATAACTGAATAGTCTTTTTCGAAGGCGCTTTCAGCAACTTCCTTTGCGCAAGTATCAACGGTCTCGCAGGCTTTAACAGCCGCCTCAAAATCACCTGTATGTCCTACCATATCAGGATTGGCAAAATTCAAACAAATAAAGTCTGCAGATTGCTTTTTAATTTCGGGTAAGATTTTATCCCTAACTTCAAAAGCGCTCATTTCGGGTTTTAGGTCATAGGTCGCTACTTTAGGAGAATTACACATTATCCTGTTTTCCCCTTTAAAAGGTTCTTCCCGGCCTCCCGAGAAGAAAAAGGTGACATGAGGATATTTCTCTGTTTCGGCAATACGGATCTGTTTTTTACCTTCATATTCAAGCACTTCGCCAAGAGTCGCTTTAATATTTGATTTTTTGAAAATGATATTAATATTTTCAAAGCGATCATCATACTTGGTCATAGTGACATAGTATAAGGTGAGCTTTTTCATATCAAATTCAGGAAAATCGTCCTGTGAAAGTGCCTGGGTAAGCTGTCTTCCCCTGTCAGTTCGAAAATTGAAATAAATAACCACGTCTTTTTCATTCAAGGTGGCTACAGGATCTCCATTGTCGTCAGTAAGAACAATAGGCTTAATGAATTCATCGCTAATACCTTCGTCGTAACTTTCCTGAATGGCAGAAACTGCGTCTTGCGTCTTCTTTCCAATTCCCTTTACGATAAGATCATATGCTTTTTTAATACGCTCCCATCTTTTATCTCTGTCCATGCTATAGTATCTACCAATCATTGAAGCAAGTTTTGAATTGGTCTTTTCTATATGGGACTCCAAATCTTTGATAAAATCTTTGCCTGAGTGAGGATCTACGTCCCGTCCGTCTGTGAATGCGTGGACATATTTTTCTTTTATTCCAAATTTTTCTGCAGCTGATAATAATCCTTTAAGATGATCTATATGGGAATGCACTCCACCGTCACTAACAAGACCCATGAAGTGTACCGGCTTATTATTTTTCAAAGCATAATTAAAAGCTTCCTCCAGTACAGGTTCATCCTTTAAGGTATCTTTTTCTACAGCCATATTGATTTTTACGAGATCCTGATAAACTATGCGGCCAGCTCCAAGGTTCATATGACCTACTTCGCTGTTTCCCATTTGCCCCTCAGGTAATCCTACATTCATGCCGTCGGTTCGAAGGGTCGCATTTGGATATTTTTCAGTTACCGAATCCATAAAAGGTGTACTGGCCTTTGCTATGGCCGATACTTCAGGATCCTGGGTGATTCCCCACCCATCTAAAATCATTAAGAGAACTTTTTTATTCATATTCTACCTCGATTTGAGGCCTTAAAGATAAAAACAAATCCACGCAATGCCACGCCAACCGTCTATAATGTTTTATTAAAACCCAGGTTATTATCAATATTTACACCTGAATTTATATTTCAAAAAACAAATCCTTAATTGTCCTTTTAAATTGATAAAAGAATTATGTTCTCAGTAATATTTTTTAAAAACTGCAATATCATAAGTATTTGTTCGTTCTCGAGAAGGTTCAAATCTATGATCGTGAGGTGACCGAATTTAACTTATTTAAGGTCAGTTTGTTAAATTTTAATTTTTTGGAAATTTAATCCTGATATTTTGTATGTTGGCAAGACTTTTGGATTTTATTAACAGACCATAAAAACAGAAAAGATATATGAATTACAGAATCCTTACTGTTGTTGGAGTATTGCTATTTTCTTTTGCTTTCAGCAGTGCCGATGCGATAAACCCGAAAGTAGATTCCGAGACTGCCCCGAAACTATCTATTGAGTCTGAAGCCGAAAAATCATTCGCTGAAAAGACAGCAGCACTCTACGATAACTTTTTATCAAATAATCTAAGCATGCCTAAGCTCTCTGTTTTTGAGAAGGCCATCTTGGGTTATAAAAAACTAGAGGAACAGGGAAAAGTTTCAAATAGGTTGCTTACTATAATAGATTTCGATATTGCGTCCTCAGAGAAAAGGATGTGGATCCTGAATATGGAAACCCAGGAAGTGGTCTTCAATACTTTTGTGGCTCATGGTAGAAATACCGGGTTAAAATTCGCCAAGAAGTTTTCTAATAAAGTTAATTCTCATCAAAGCTCCCTCGGTTTTTATGTAACGGGAGAAACTTATTATGGTAAGAACGGATTATCGCTCTTTATAGATGGAATGGAAAAGGAGTTTAATTCTAATGCCAGAAAAAGGTATGTGGTGATTCATGGAGCCGATTACGCTGAACCTGAATTCGTGAAAAGGAATGGAAGACTGGGGAGAAGTTATGGTTGTCCTGCCGTTCCTAATAAGATCGCTAAAGAGCTCATTAATACCATTAAGGGTGAATCTGTGGTTTACATCCACAAAAACGATGATAATTATCTTACCAAATCAAATTTTATAAACTCTTAGGTTTCAAATGTTCCCATAGTGGTTGATCCAGTCCGTAGATATCATGAATAAATCTAGTAGAATCGTTTTCCCGAAATGCCGTCCAATAGAAGTGATGAACCGTTACATCCATTTCTACAGGGATTTGGGTTGTTTTTCCTGAGTTTATTATTTCTTCGATCTTTTCATGGTCATATTTTCTCTGGTCTTTTAGGAGATACTCCGCCAGGTCCAATGCATTTTGAACTCTTACGCAGCCTGAACTTTGGGCTCGCAAATTCTTTTCAAAAAGATCTTTGGAAGGAGTGTCATGTAGGTAGATCATATACTCATTTGGATAAATTATTTTGACCAGTCCTAACGGATTACTTGGTCCCGCATTTTGTCTAAATGTATAAGCTGAAGCTTTAGAAGAATTCCAGTTTATTGTTTCCGGATCAATCTGATTCCCCTGCGGATCATAAACATGTAAATTCTTTTTCTTCAGGTAAGAAATATCTCTTGCAGCTCCGGGAATAACATCATTTTTCTTGATTGTAGGAGGGATGGTCCAGGTTGGATTATAAACCACATATTGTATCTTATCTGAAAAAACCGGTGTTTTCCTTGCTTCTGTACCTACCATTACCTTATGAGATCTAATGGTGTCGCCATCCCTAACAAGATTTAATTTATATCTCGGAATATTAATAAGAATATAGTGATCTCCAAGATCTCTGGGATACCAGCGCCATCTTTCAAGGTTCACCAGTAGTTGGTGATACCTGTCACGTCGCGTAAGATTTAGGCTTTTAATAGTAGAGTTTCCTATAATTCCATCATTCTGTAAACCAAAGCTCTTCTGATAATTTTTTACCGCTTGCACAAGGTTTTCATCATAAATTATATTCGAAGAGTCCACTGGAGTTTTATAAAAGCCTAATTCCTTAAGCCGAAAAGTGATGGAACTGATGCGAGGATCTTTTTTTCCTGGCTTGATAAGATCGCCTTCATTCACATGGGTAGAATATTCTTCATTAATTCCAGATCGTTTAAATTCTTCCAAGGATTTTTTTAATCCGTTATAGATATGTCCATCCGGCCTAACTCTATTGATTTCTTTTTGAAAATTTCCGGAAGCAACTGCATCCTTTAGAACTTGTAATGGATCAAAAGAATTTACAGGGGTGCCCCAGATTTCATATAGCTTTCTTGGATCCAGTTTGCCCGTAGCCAGATCCTCGGTAAGCCTCAAAAACGCATCGGTTAAAAGGATTTCCAGTTTGGTGTTTTCATCTGTATTGTTTGAATTGAGCTTTGATAAGGTTTTTTGGATCTCATCACCGTGATAATCTTCATAGAATAAACCTTCTTCTTCAATATTCTGTATGTTACTGAAAAGTGTTTCCCGGTATTTTCTTTTATTCCAGACGGGTTCATAATCATTGAATTTGTAAAACTCAATTACCTGTTCGCTTTTATAAAGTGTATCTAAAAATGCAGGATCTTCAATAGCATCCTTGATCCTGCTCGCGGAAGAAAGCTCCTCAATTTCTTCAACCATATAGGCTTCTTCTATTCCTTTTTCCTTAGATGAGTTTTTACAAGAACACAAGCAAAAAAGGAGAAATAGGATGATGAGAAGATTCTTTAGATTCTTCATAGAACAAGAGTATTTAGGCCTTTAGAAGTTTAATTTAAGCCCTTACGTCTTCAAAAGATTTATGAATTTCAAACTGGACTTCGGCAAAAGGACAAAGAGGATCTATCTTTAGATTTTTTTCCCGGGCGTACTCAACAGTTTCTTTTACCAGACTGGAGCCAATACCGCGATTTTCCATTTCCCGTTTAACTTCGGTATGGTCAATGGTAATAACGTTATTTTCCCTTTTATAATAGGTCAATTCTGCGATCAGGCCATGTTCGTCATTTTCTATATAGAACATACCCCGATTATTATTTTCCTTATGTTTAATCTTCATTTCTATTTCTTAAAAATCCCGTCTACAATTCCATAATCCATGGATTCTTCAGCATTCATCCAGTAATCCCGGTTAAAATCCTTAAGAATCTTATCAACGCTTTGTCCGCAATTTTCAGCCAGTATTTCTGCGCTTAAATGTTTGGTTTTTAATATTTCGTTGGCAGCAATTTCAATATTAGAAGCCTGTCCGCGGGCACCACCGCTTGGCTGATGGATCATTACCTTTGCATGTGGCTGTATAAATCTTCTACCTTTTTTTCCCGCAGATAAAAGGATTGAGCCCATCGAAGCAGCCAGTCCCGTGCAAATAGTGGAAACTGGAGAGTTCAAGCTCATGATAGTATCATACATTGCAAATCCATCGGTAACATAGCCTCCTGGGCTATTAATGAATAATTGAATTTCATCATTTCCTACCAGGTCCAAATATTCAAGTCGGTCAATTACATGTTTAGCTGTACTATCATCTACCTGTCCCCATAAATATATTCTTCGGTTTTCTAATAATTTACTATCTATTAAATCCTGGATCTTTCCTGGTTTATTTTTCTTATCGGTCATAATTTGCTTGTTTTCTTAATTGAAGTAGTAGCTAAAAATATGACTATTTTAGCAGAAAAAAGAATGAAAGAACCGGCATTTAACAAGATTTTAAAGGAAGACCTTGATAGCATATTGCCCTTTTTGGAAGAGCTTTCAAAATCTCCGGTTCAAAGAGATATTTTAAAACATCGGCTTACTGAAATGTTTGATCAAAATTATGAATGTTTCGGCATTTATTTGGAAGATAGAATTGTTGGAACTTTTGGCCTTTGGTTCATGACGAGACATTATGCAGGAAGGTCCTGTGAGGTGGATCATATTTATTTGGAGGAAGAGTATCGGGGTAAAGGATTAGGCGGTAGACTTTTCCAGTTTATCGAAAACTATTCCCTTAAAAAAGATTGTGAAACCCTGGAGCTCAATTCGTATGTTGAAAATTTCCCTTCTCATAAATTCTTTATGAACAAAGGTTTTATTTCCAGGGGATATCATTTTTTAAAAAAGCTTTGAAATTTTTTTGAACTTGAATAAGTTTCAGATTATATTTGTGCCCTCAGGCGGGAGTAGCTCAGTTGGTAGAGCGTCAGCCTTCCAAGCTGAATGTCGCCGGTTCGAACCCGGTCTCCCGCTCTAAAAAGCTCCATTTGAAAAGGGGCTTTTTTTATGCTCTTTACTGAAATCCTTTAAAAATCTGTAATTTTTTCTTTCCAGAAAAATTTTAAATGCGAGAAGCAATATTTCGGACTTAAGACTCCAAGAAATGGAATTTTATTATTTGGATAAAAAAAACCGGATGCTTTTAAGCATCCGGTAGTTAAAGTAGGGTTTAACAGTTCATTTAACCATTCATGGAGATTAAAAACTCTTCGTTGTTTTTTGTCTGTTTGATCCTGTCATTAATGAACTCCATTGCTTCTACAGGGTTCATATCTGCGAGGTATTTTCTCAGTACCCACATTCTTTGAACAGTGGTATCATCAAGAAGAAGATCGTCTCTACGTGTACTTGAGGAAACAAGGTCTATTGCAGGGAAGATTCTTCTGTTAGAAATTCTTCTGTCTAATTGAAGTTCCATGTTTCCGGTTCCCTTGAATTCTTCAAAGATCACTTCATCCATTTTGGAACCAGTTTCGGTAAGGGCCGTAGCTATAATAGATAAAGAGCCTCCGTTTTCAATATTACGTGCAGCACCGAAAAATCTTTTAGGCTTATGAAGCGCATTGGCGTCTACACCACCACTAAGAACCTTTCCACTGGCAGGCTGTACGGTATTGTATGCTCGGGCAAGACGGGTTATTGAATCCAGAAGTATAACCACATCATGACCGCATTCAACAAGTCTTTTCGCTTTTTCCAAAACGATATTTGCCACTCTAACATGTTCATGAGCTTCTTTATCAAAAGTAGAA
>CAYWAB010000131.1:0-8432 GCA_964456105.1 uncultured Christiangramia sp.
ACTGGCCACAGGAAAAGGAATATGGCCTGCGGTCTGGATGCTCGGAGCTGATATTGGAGAGGTGAGCTGGCCGGCTTCCGGTGAAATAGATATACTGGAATATGTGGGACGTGAACCGAACAGGATATTTACGTCCCTTCATACTCCTGCAAGTCATGGTAATACCATCAATACCAAGAAAACGAGGATCGAGGATATTGAAGAAGGTTATCATACTTACAAAGCCAACTGGACAAAAGATTATATTGAGTTTTTTGTAGATGGTATCTCTGTATACAAATTCGTTCCCAAGAAGTACGATGCTGCACATTATCCTTTTAGAAAGGACTTCTATTTCCTTATAAATATGGCAGTAGGAGGAAATTTTGGAGGGCCGGAGGTGGATGATTCCATTTTCCCTGCAAAGTTTTATGTAGATCACATCAAAGTAACACAGAGAAAGTAGTTTAAAAAGCGGAACCTCTCTGCTTAAGGGTTGAGTTAGCCTTAATTTTTATAAGGGTTTCGCTTTTAATTTCAAAACTTACTTTTTGCGGGATTCATAATTTATTCTTTAATTTTTAATTGACACTCTTTCCATACTTTTAAAAAACTGGGTTCGGCATGAATTTAAGTGTGATATTAATATATTCAAGATGAAAAAATTCTTAGGGATTCTTATACTTTTTATTTTACTAACGGCCTGTTCAAGTTCGGAAAAGCAGGAGCAACCCGGAAGCTATTTAAAAGCAGAAGGTAAAAGGATTGTTGATGCCGAAGGGAATAATGTAATCCTAAAGGGTATTGGTCTTGGGGGCTATATGCTACAGGAAGGTTATATGCTGAAAGTACCTTTTTCCGGTCAGCAGTATGTAATTAGAGAGAATATCGAGGAACTCATTGGTGAGGCCAAGACCGAAGAGTTCTATAATAAATGGAAGAATAATTTTATCCAGAAAGCTGATATTGATTCGCTAAAAGCCTGGGGGTTTAACTCGGTCAGGTTACCTATGCATTACAACCTGTACACATTACCGGTAGATCAGGAACCTCAAAAAGGAAAAAACACCTGGCTTGATGAAGGTTTCGTAATGACAGATTCATTGGTCAGCTGGTGTAAGGCCAACGACATGTATCTTATCTTGGATATGCACGCAGCACCCGGAGGCCAGGGCCACGATGTGAATATTTCAGACCGTGATCCATCGAAACCCTCCTTATGGGAGAGCGAGGAAAATCAGGATAAACTTGTGGAGTTATGGAAAAAGCTTGCGGAACGATATAAAGATGAACCAACCATCGGGGCATATGACCTTATCAACGAACCCAATTGGAGTTTTGAAGGTTACACAGAAGATATTGCTAAAAATGGAGTCTTTGATACTCTTAACAAACCTCTTAAGGATTTGATGGTTAGGCTTACCGATGCCGTTAGAAGTGTGGATAAAAACCATATTATCGTTATAGAAGGAAATGGCTGGGGAAATAACTATAAAGGGATGCTTCCTCCCTGGGATGATAATCTCGTCCTAAGCTTCCATAAATACTGGAATTATAATAACCAGGAAGCCATTCAGCCTTATTTAGATTTTAGAGAAAAATATAATATCCCTATCTGGCTGGGTGAATCCGGAGAAAATTCGAATGCCTGGTTTACCGATGCGATCTCCTTGATGGAAAAGAACAATATTGGCTGGTGTTGGTGGCCATTAAAGAAATTAGGCCCTAATAATCCTGTTCAAATTAAGATTAATGAAGGCTATCAGGAGATACTTGATTACTGGAGGGGAACCGGCCCTAAACCCAGTGAAGAAGAGGCATCCAGTGCCTTAATGCAACTAGCTGAAAATACTAAAATTGAAAACTGTATCATACGTAATGGAGTAATAGATGCAATGATGAGGCAGCCTTCGTCTGAGGAAACACTTCCTTATACAGAGGTGCAGGTTCCTGAAGATACCATAAAAGCGGTCAACTATGACCTTGGGAATAACCAGCTGGCCTATATGGATAAGGATATTGCGAATTATTATGTTTCTACCGGAGGTGAGCGGGAGAGATGGAATAAAGGCAACTCTTATCGTAACGATGGAGTGGATATCTACGGGGAAGAAGACCAGTTCTATGTTGGAGATATCCAAAAGGATGAATGGCTAAAATATACTTTTACCGCTGCCAGTGAAGGCACTTACGATATAGGATTCAAGATATCTTCTAAAACGGATACTGGGAAAGTGGAAATTCTAATCAATGATGAGCCGGAAGGGAAATTGGTGGTGCCTGTAACTTCAGGTTCCTGGGAATGGATCTGGTTACCAAAGGTAAAGCTGGACAAAGGAGAAAATCATCTAATATTCAAAATTGAAGAAGGAGGTTTTAATTTCCGGAGCATCAAGTTCAATAAGGCTGATACTATTTAGACTTTAAGACTTTTTCCTGAAATTTTAAAAGTTTCCCTTTTAATTAATTCAGGTTGCGTTTTTCAATAAAGAATCTCTTAAGAAGGTTTCCGCATTCTTTCTCCATAATTCCAGATATTACCTTGGTTTTGGGATGCAGTTGCACTCCGAATTTTCTGTAGCCTCGCTGGGGATCACTGGCACCAAAGACTATTTTAGAGATCTGACTCCAATACAATGCTCCGGCACACATCTGGCAGGGTTCGAGGGTAATATACATAGTGCAATTCTGAAGGTATTTTCCACCTAGAAAGTTAGCTGCTGCGGTAATGGCCTGCATTTCGGCATGAGCAGTGACGTCATTGAGTGTTTCAGTGAGATTATGACCTCTGGCAATAATTCTGTCCTGGATAACTACAACCACACCAACAGGGATTTCTCCCTTTTCATAGGCCCTTTCGGCTTCCTCAAAAGCTTTTTTCATAAAATAATTATCATCGAAAGGAGAAAGCATCTTAATATTAATTTTGAGGAAAGATATAAATTTTGAGTATTCCTTAACCAGCTCATATCCTTAAATCAGTTTTCATAATGTAACTTTGTGGGAATGGCAGATGAATTACTTCAAAAAATCAAAACTCCTGCGGACCTGCGAAAGCTGGACAGATCACAACTTGGACAACTCGCAGGAGAACTCCGCCATTTTATAATCAATATTGTTGCAACAAAAGAGGGGCACCTCGGTGCAAGCCTTGGGGTGGTGGAATTAACCATTGCAATTCATTACATTTTCAATACTCCTGATGATCTTTTGATATGGGATGTAGGTCACCAGGCCTACGGACATAAGATCCTTACCGGAAGGCGTGAGATATTCCATACCAACCGGCAGTTGAATGGGATAAGCGGATTCCCTAAAAGATCTGAAAGTGAATTCGATACGTTTGGAACAGGTCATTCTTCAACTTCCATCTCTGCTGCATTAGGCATGGCTATTGGGTCATCTCTTAAAGGAATTAAGGAAAGACAGCATATCGCGGTTATTGGAGATGCTTCCATAGCCAGCGGAATGGCATTCGAAGGGCTAAATCATGCAGGAGTGACCAATGCGAACCTCCTGGTAATTTTGAACGATAATGCAATAGGTATAGATCCCAGCGTGGGTGCCCTGAAGGAATATCTTACCAAGGCAAAGGTCGGCCATAAACCTTCCAGTGATAATATCATAGAAGCCCTTAATTTCAGATACTTTGGACCTGTAGATGGGCACGATCTAAACGGGCTTTTGGCGATCCTGGAAGAAATGAAGAATATAGATGGTCCTAAATTTTTGCACGTGATCACGAAAAAGGGAAAAGGCCTGAAAAAGGCTGAAGAGGATCAGGTTAAATATCATGCTCCCGGGAAATTTGAACCGGATACCGGTGAATTACTGGAATATAATACAGACGGTTTACCGCTGAAATATCAGGATGTATTTGGTCTTACGCTTTTAGAGCTTGCAAAGAAAAACGAGAAAATTATTGGAATTACTCCGGCAATGCCAACCGGAAGCTCTTTAAAGTTCATGATGGAAGCCTTCCCGGAAAGAGCATTTGATGTAGGTATCTCCGAACAACATGCGGTAACATTGTCTGCAGGATTGGTGACCCAGGGATTTGTAGTATACTGCGCGATTTATTCCACCTTTCTTCAAAGAGCTTATGACCAGTTGATACATGATGTTGCCTTGCAGGATCTACCAGTAATTTTCTGTCTGGATCGTGCCGGCCTTGTTGGCGAGGATGGAGCTACACACCATGGTGTTTTTGATATAGCCTATGGCAGACTAATTCCAAATCTTATTATAGCAGCTCCAAGAAATGAGGTCGAATTGCGAAATCTACTCTTTACTGTACAATTAGGAGTGGAGCATCCTCTAATCATAAGATATCCAAGAGGAAGAGGAGTGGTCAAGGATTGGGAAAAACCATTCAAAAAGCTTCAGATTGGTAAAGGGGAATTGCTTAAGGAAGGGGAGAAAATAGCAGTTCTTAGCATTGGGAATATGGCTCAAAATGTTACTTCAGCCATAGAAAAACTTAAAGAAAAAAATAAGGTAGCACATTACGATATGCGATTTGTAAAGCCATTGGATATGGACCTGCTCAAGGAAATTTGCAAAAAGTTTCGAAAAATTGTCACTGTTGAAGACGGTGTAAAAAAAGGAGGATTTGGAAGCGAGATCCTTGAAGCGGCGACAAATCTTAAATTCAAGGGAGAAATCCACCTATTGGGGGTGCCAGATGAATTCATTGAACAAGGAAGTATAGCTCAATTACAAGAAATTGCGGGAATTCACGTTGAAGGTATAAGGCAAAAGCTGGAATCTATCATTTGATTTTTTTATTTTTGCAAATCTGAAAACATGAGCCCCACATGAAACCTAACTTATTACTGTTCTTATTCTTATGTATTTCCTTGAAAACATTGGCTTCCGATTTCAGTTATAATATTGCCAATGATACGACCGCAACAGTCTCTAAGGATACCACTGCTTCTGACACCATGATGATCTACTGGACAGAAAAGAATACCCTTGGGATGAATCTTAGTGAGGTAGCTTTTGTAAACTGGAATTCAGGAGGTAATAACTCTGTTTCTGCACTTTTCTATGCTAATTTTCAGCGTAATTATAAAAAAGAACATACGCTCTGGAGGAATTCAGCCAGTTTCCGAATTGGAATGAATGCTCAGGAAGGACGAGAGGTAAGAAAAACAGAAGATGAATTGCGGATAAATTCTTCGTTCGGTTTCCGCAGGGATAGTATTTCAAATTGGTTTTACTCCGGTAAATTCAGTTTTAACACACAATTTGCTCCGGGATACAAATATCCGGATACCGAAGTGGCTATTTCGAAATTTATGGCTCCTGGTTATACGTTTCTTGGTGCAGGTACAGAGTACTCTCATCCGGACCTCGATCTCACGGTATATCTTTCACCAATTACCTTTAAATCTACTTTCGTATTTGATGAAAGGCTGGCCAATGAAGGAATGTTTGGGGTAAAGCCGGCTGTGAGAGATGAACTTGGAAATATTATCGAAGAAGGGCAGAAGGTGAGGACAGAATTCGGTTTCCTGGTGACCAGCGGTTTTTCCAAAGAAGTTTTTGATAATGTAGATGTTGATAATCAGCTAAGTTTGTATTCCGATTATCTGAATAAGTTCGGGAACGTGGATGTGGACTGGCAGCTGAACGTCAATCTTAAAGTGAACGACTTCATTAAGGCAAATGTAGGCTCTCATATTCGATATGATGATGACGTTAAATATAAGGAAGACACCGATGGCGATGGGAAATTAGAAACTTCCGGACCAAGAGTTCAGTTAAAACAAATGCTTGGTGTGGGCGTAGTATATGAATTTTAAAGACTCTGTCCCTTATATTTCTTGAAGGAGGAAACCGTCATCCCGTCTGTTAATGAAGCGGTATAAGAACAGATCCCTATAAGTTTCTCGTATGTCGAATCGCTTTCCTGAAGATGTTTCAGTTGCGGTACCGATTTCAATACCAATTTGGTAAAATTAGAATCTCCACCTTTATTTTCAGGTAGAAGAGCCTTGGTGTAAATATCGAGTAGGTAGGACAGCATCCTGTAACCCGCGATCTCCTTGCTAACGACTTCTTCGCTTTGGTATATCTTTTCCACGCTTATTTTTATGATATCCTTTATCTGGGCTTCGTAGCTGCTTTTATCGAAAAGGGATTCATGAAATTCACCTTTAAGAATGGCTTCTTCATTTTTTAGAAAAATCTCGGCAGCTTCTGTAATTAGCGTGTTAATCGCAAGGGCTCTCAGGTATGCAAGGCGATCTGCAGTATTTCGCAGCTGATTATATTTTGAAGTATTGATATTATCCTTAACGAGTTTGATCAGGTATTCCAGTGCATAATCCTCATCGATCAGCCCCAGGTTAATGCCATCCTCAAAATCTATGATAGTGTAGCAGATATCATCTGCAGCTTCAACAAGAAAGGCCAGGGGGTGCCGGCAATAACCGGTGTCTTCGCCCTCTCTTGTCTTTATAAGTCCAAGTTCATCGGCTACCTCGATAAAGATCTCTTTCTCACTCTGGAAGAAACCGAACTTTTTATCCTCAATATTTCCTGAAGGTTTATGAGGCAGCGATTCTTTTGGATATTTTGTAAAAGCTCCAAGCGTGGCATAGGATAATCTCAAACCTCCTTCTATACCCGGGCGATTTTCAGTAAGGATCTTGAACCCATTGGCATTCCCTTCGAATTTTATCAGATCCTGAAATTCCTTATCGGTCAGTTTTTCCTGAAATCTCTTCCCGTTACCATGACTGAAATATTCTCCTATGGCCTTTTCACCAGAATGTCCAAAAGGCGGATTTCCAATATCGTGGGCAAGAGCAGCAGCGGCTACTATTGCCCCAAAATCATTCATTTGGTACCCGTAAGTGTCCCTTAAATGAGGGTGTTTATCAAGCAATTTCTGTCCGGTAAGTCTTCCCAAAGATCTTCCTACTACAGAAACCTCAAGGCTATGAGTAAGTCTTGTGTGTACGAAATCTGTCTTTGACAGGGGAATCACCTGTGTTTTATCCTGCAGGCTTCTGAATGCCGAGGAAAAAATGATACGATCGTAGTCTACTTCAAAACCAAGCCTTGTTTCATTCTGTTCTTTTCTAAGTCTTTTGTGCTTGTCTCCGAAACGTTTAAGAGATAATAATTGCTCCCAGTTCATTTTAATCAGGCTGTTTTTCAATTTTAAGCTTGGATTTTCAGGTCTAAAAATAGTGATTTAAGTAAAGGCTATCTAAAAAGAAGGGTCTAAAATCGCCCCTTCGATTCTTATAAATCCAAATAAATTTCAAAAAAACAAAAGGAAGGCAAAACGTCTTACCTTCCTTTTAGTTCAATTTGAATTAGCCTAAATTTTTATGATCCGCACATAAGACAATCATCACCTTCGCCTTCTTTGGATTGTGCGATTATTGCCCTAAGTTCTTCCGGACTTAAAGCTCCTTCTTTTTCTGATTCCTGAGATATCACGGGGCTGGATTTTTCCTGTAATTTTTCAGCGGCCCTGGCTGGAGCTTCTACATTGACAGGTTCCTTCTTGGTTTCTTTCTCAAGGGTGAATTTGATGGCATCCACTGCGCTCTTGGTCCTTAGATAATACATTCCTGTTTTAAGTCCGCTTTTCCAGGCATAGAAATGCATAGAGGTTAGCTTGCTGTAATTCGCGTTTTCCATGAAAAGGTTAAGGGATTGCGACTGGTCTATAAAGTAACCTCTATGCCTTGACATATCGATGATGTCTTTCATGCTAAGTTCCCAAACGGTTTTATAGAGTTCTTTAAGATCAGCCGGGATAATATCAATATCCTGAACAGAACCATTATTTCTCATTATCGCATTCTTTACGTCATCTGTCCAAAGGTCACGTGCGACAAGGTCTTCAAGAAGATGTTTATTTACCACGATAAATTCACCGGAAAGCACTCTTCGCGTATATATATTTGAGGTGTAAGGTTCGAATGCTTCATTGTTTCCAAGGATCTGTGAAGTAGATGCTGTAGGCATAGGTGCAAGAAGCAAGGAGTTTCTTACTCCATTTTTCATTACCTGTTTGCGTAGTTTCGCCCAGTCCCATCTTCCGCTGAGGTCCTCATCCTTTATTCCCCAGAGATTATACTGGAACTCTCCCTGGCTTATTGGCGAGCCTTTAAAAGTGGAATATGGGCCTTCTTCTTTTGCCAGTTCCATAGAAGCGGTTACGGCGGCGAAATAAAGTGTTTCAAATATCTCCTGGTTCAGTATCTTGGCCTCGTCTGAGGTAAAAGGCATCCTTAATTTAATGAAGGTATCAGCAAGTCCCTGTACTCCTAATCCAACTGGACGATGGCGCATATTGGAATTTTCTGCCTCTTGTACAGGATAGTAGTTACGATCTATAACCTTGTTCAGGTTTTTAGTAACCCTTTTAGTGATCTTGAAAAGTTCCTTGTGATCAAACTCATTCCCTTTTACGAACATCGGTA